>QMNM01000334.1 GCA_003647765.1 Candidatus Cloacimonadota bacterium | reverse complement strand
TGGTGTTGGTGTTGGTGTTGGTGTTGGTGTAACTTCCGGAGTAGCCTCTGGTGTTGGTTCTTTTGGTTTTGGAGCTTCAACTGGTTTCGCAACAACAGTCAAAATCAAGTCATCTGTTTCATAGTTTTCAAGAGTAAGATCAATACTATCAAACTTTTTCTTTCCGATAGCCGGAATAGTAATTGTCTGTAAATAAGCAAGAATTGATTCTTTTGAGATTTCTTTACCAGTTCCACTTCTTGCTTGAATAGCACCAAGTAATTTAATCGTATTTTCAGATACACTTGTCTTTATACTTGATTTATCAACATAGAATAAAGTTTGTGTTGCAAAAGCCTTGTCAATACTTGTCACTATGTCAAAAATTTCATTACGAACACCGTCAGATGAATCTTTTTGAAGTTTTTTCTGTTTAGCAGTTTTTGAAGTTGTTTTTTTCTTCTTATCTTTTGTTGGAGCTTCATCAGCTTCCATAATCGTTCTTAACCGTTTGAATAACATTAAGTTCTCCTTATCTTTATTACTATTTATTCAGCAAACTATATCTTTGCCATTTAAGTTGCTTGATAGTGAATAATCTACAACCTTGAACACATTGTGGAACTTGTCAACCCATTCTGGGTTTGTTGATGCTTCCTCAAAAATAATGTCATATAGATACTCACTCATATTCCTTTTGCTTACTACACCAGCTTTAGCCCCATACATAGGGTTCTCAATCTTTACATCCTTATATCGAACGGAACTTACTTCTCGCCAACCTTTGTCAACAAGTTTAATCTCTGTTGTTGCTGCCATTGAATACACATAGGTAGGATTTGCAATTGTCAATAAAGCATTCTTACATCGTTTGCCAACTAACCCTTGTATTCTAATCATATTATTCGTTGGTGTCAGCATATACAGAGCAACATTTGGATTATAACTCATTATCTCTTTAAGCATCCAAATATTAACATCAAACTTCATCATTTTTCGTCTTGTTTCATGTATGTGCTTGTTGTAATAATTCACCATAAATCTATATTCATTTTTGTCTTGTGGGTTCTTCTTTAATGCTATATTCCTAACATATATTTCAGTAAGTCTATTAGCTTCCATAAGAGCTTCATCTTCTGTCATTTTTTTATTTTCAAGAAGTCCTTTTTTAATCTGCAGTATCATATCAGTAATACCTTGTTTTCCTCTAAATGTTGATGCTCTTGCTTCTTCATAAGATTGTTTCCCTAAATACATTTTTTCAGTTAAACTTTTTCTATCAAATTCAATAGATACATCAAACATAGGAGTATTTGGAACGGATATTTTATTTCGTGGAGGCTTATCTTTGTTTTTGCCAGTTCCCCACCATTCCAATTTACCAGAATGAAAAGATTTGTTGTAATCATAATATGGATTTCCAATAATATCATAGTAATCTGTGATAGTTTTTCGTTCCATCCAAGCCCAATTATGAACTTTCATTTTCTTGTAATTGTCAACAAACATTCTATTGTTTAGAAGAACCTTTACTTCTTCTGCCCCAAGGACATCAGCAGTTTTCCACTTTCGTTTAATAATGGAATGGAATGAACGTATCAATTCATACGAATATGCGTCCTCTGGTGCGATATAAACCGTTAATAGTGTATTCGGTCCATACATTATAAGTACATTTTAGATCTGATAATAGTTTCAAGTGCATTCACTAAAACTGGTAGCTGTATTTCTTCAATATTATTTCTAAGGAAGAATTCATTCTGACTTAAACAAAAAGCAATTTGATTTTTATTACCTATTAAGATGAATCTTTTTTGGTCATTTCTTCCAAAATCATTGAAGTATTTTCTTATATCAAGACCAATTTCATTAAATGTATGCAATGGAATAATTATTGTTGATTCTTCGTCTTTCTTCCATTCATCATAAAATTTATTGAAGTCTTGAAATCTACGAATAGACTCCCCTACAATCTCAGAAGAAAAAAGACTTCGATATGGTAAGAAATAATCATATAGTATAATATTCATTAAAACAACTTCGGATTTTTATTTGAAGTTTTAAGAGAGTTCCCAAGTGCAGCTAATGAAGCTGGTTTTTTAGGTTCTCTTGGTTCTTCGTCTTCTGTATCAGGAGCATTAGATGCAGCTGATGACTTTTTGAATGTTTTCTTAGATGACTTACCTCGTAAATTACTTCCAGTTACTTTACCAGAAGTTCCTTTTTTAGATGGTGCCATACTTTCAGTGCCATCAGGTGAAGTCACAACCTGCGGTGACTTAATATGTATAGTAGGGTTATTTGAGTGTCCTTGTGCATCAGGATTTTCAATAGGGTCAAAACTAAGTGTTGACCAGTCAATTTGAAAGGTAATATATTTTCCAACTGCACCACTATCTCTTGATTTAAGCCATTTAGCCTTCAGAATACCAACATCTCTTGCACCGGAACTTGGTATAAATGCTAAAACATTATCGGCAGATTGAATCTTTGAAATACCACCTTGGATGGATTCTTCGGTCACATCGCTTACATCTCCCGCCGCAGAATTATGAGTAAGTATTCCATTACAGTAAAATAAGTGGTCGCCATCTACTTCTATATCAATAGTTGTCTTACTTCCAATTTTCTTAATACTAACTATCTCGTCTAAAATCATTCACTCTCCCTTTTTCTCTCTTACTCATTATACAAAACATTCGGG
>QMNM01000333.1 GCA_003647765.1 Candidatus Cloacimonadota bacterium | reverse complement strand
TAATGTTATTAGCAGATTTGATAGAAAAAGAGCTTGAACCAATCTTAAGAGAGGATTGGGGAGATGCAGATACTTGTATTTTATTCATGCTCGAAGAAAAATATCCACTGCTCGAAGAACAGATAACAACAGATGACATCTCTGTAGCAACCGAGTATGTTAATAATGCTTCTGTTGAATTATCCCCAAAATTCTCCTACTACTGCGAACTCTTTTACCCAGAACTATTAGTTTAATTATCCTTTAAGTTATTTCCTACTATAATACTGTAAAGGATTCAGTATGCGTTTAGAAGAAATATTTATTAGAGAAACAGTATCAACTTACTTTGCTTGTAGCCCAAATAAAATATTGGGCATATATCTATATGGCTCAAGATTATATGGAACAGATTCAGAAGATTCTGATTGGGATTTTGTAGTAGTGGTAGATGGTTTGGTCGGTGATGAGTATTACAAACAACATGAAACAGAAGAATTTGATATTCATCTAATGACTCTAAAACACTATAATAAACTACTATTAGAGCACAACATAATGGCTTTAGAATGTTACTACCAACAACATCCAATTATGAAGTGCCAAGTAGAGTTTCAGATGAGCTTACCTTTGCTGAGAAAGTCAATTTCATCAGTGGTAAATAACTCTTGGGTTAAAGCCCGTAAGAAAATGGAAATTAAAGACGAGTGTTCTTATATTGGTTTGAAGTCTTTATTCCATTCATTTAGAATCCTTGATTTTGGTATCCAAATTGCATTAATGAACACTATACATTATCAATCGGCGAATGGTCTATGGATTGAACTAAAAGAACAATTCAAAGAAGATAAGTCTTGGGAAACTTACTACAAAAATCATAAGGCTCAACATAATGAATTAATGACACAGTTCAGAAAAGCTGCACCAAAAGAAATTAAAAATGTCTAATTCATCAAATATATGGATAAGTTAATAAACAGGAAGTGATATGAGTAAATTTAGTATAGGAAGTATGGTAGCGCATTATGTTACAGATGGCAAAGATAAAGTTCTTTACTGTTCCGAGATAATGGGCTATCAAAATGGCAACAAAAAAGTATTTGAAGTGAATGTCTTGTTCTATATCAAGGACAAGAAACCTATTAAAACTCATAAAGCCCATAAAGGTTTAATTACTAAAGACCAAGCAGTAAACAAAAAATTAAAGAAGATACTCAAAAAGTATCCGGAATACTTTATTTAGGGATTATAATGGTAAATTTATGCAAAGAAATATATACCAAGCAACAGTTAGATTCAAGGATAACAAATAGGTCATACAGAATGGCACTATTTGAATTGGTAGTAGTTCCAAAAGAATTAGCAACCGTTGTTGAAGTGGAATTAGATGATGGTTTTGTTCTTGCAAAGTATGAGAATACAATAAAAATGGATCATAGATTTGGTGATGCTTATTTAGTGAAAAAAATAGAAGAACAAAGACCAGATATTATCTGTGCTATTGATAGCACAACAATAGATACTGTGCCTTTACAAACGATTATAAGAGTGTTAAAGATACCACCAACACCATTCAAAGCATCAACGGATACTTGTTATTCGTGTTCGAGTTCGAGTTAAAATGGTGGATTACAGTATGGTATCTTTTGAGAGAGAGTGGTCAAGAGAGAATGATAACAATAGGTATGAGCGAACTGAAAGGGTAGCTTGGTGGAGATGTAAGAAGAAATTCTTAAAATTATGGAGAAAGTTAAGTGGAAATTAAATCAAATAAATTGAGTAAATCAAAAGAAAGAGCTAAAGAGAATTTAATAAGTGCTGCAAAGGCTTCGGGTATTCTTGTATCTGCACTTGTAGTTGCATACTCACTTTATTATTTCAAACACCATAGGGATGATGATTTAATGATTAAAATCCAAGAGAAACAGTATCAACTATTTGATAACACTTTTACTGGTGTTCAAAATAATAAAGTGCATAGCTACAAAGTAGTAAAGGTTGATGGCTACTACAAAGTAGAAATATTTGACCAAACTGGAGCTCACTCACATTATGCAGATCCAAGAGCAATCAGTATAGTTGAACAACCATAAATTTAATCACCGATTAAGAAATAACACAATATAATAAGGCAAAGGATAGTTATGACAATTAAAGATGATGCAAAGCCAAAGTGGTTAACTTGCAAATGGAAATGGCAAAAAATATATTTATATATGGTTATGCTTACTATATCTACTATTATGACTATAAGTTTCACTGCAAATATTGCAATGCCAGGAATATTAATAGTTTTTGTTAGTTTTATATTTATTTCAATTGTATTTTTAGATGCGGATAAACTTGATATAACATTTGATAAAAAACTGACACTATTTCTATTAACAGGAGTAGTAGCCATAGGTATATTAGTAAATACAATAACATTAAATCGGACAGCATTTATTGAAATGATTAAGATTGAACACCCTGAACTCGTTTATATTAGTGGTGGTTGTTCTGATAAAAAAGAAGAAGTTCTTAAAGAATATAAACTCATAAAAGTTAATGGGGACTATTCAATTATGACTCATAATAAATCATATAAGGTTCATGACTTAGAAGTTTATAATTATGAAGAGTTTTAATATTAGTTTAAGTAATAAACTGCTATAATTTTATTAACACGAAACAAAAAGGATTACTATGAGAACAGCAAAAGAATTTGT
>QMNM01000332.1 GCA_003647765.1 Candidatus Cloacimonadota bacterium | reverse complement strand
TGTTTCCTCTGGTTTATATTCTCCAAGATCCTTAACAATGAGTTCTGGGTATTCTTCAATCATCAATTGATATTCTTTTTCTGCTTTACTTACATTGATATATGTCGTTCTACTACATAAAGACAATGAATCTGCTAACAACATATATCCAAATGATTTAATCATTGAATCCAATAATAACAATTTGGCATATAGTCTATTAGAACTAATTAAATAACCCGGTAAACGAACATTACTCTTCTCCACCCTACTAAAAAACTTAAAATATGGAACGGTAGTTTCTTTAATCAATTGATATTCATCAATGACTTCCCATTGCATACCATCCATATAATCCCATCTTGACACTGTTAGGTCTCTGCACTTTAATTCTGATGTATCTAAATCAAAATACCAGTTGAATACCTTGGTATCATTTTTATGTTTTTGTTTCATTACATTTCTATTATAGTTGGAGTATCTGAATCTGCTAAAGATTGTAATTCTTCAAATTCTTTGTGATTCACACGGTCAATTATAAGTTTTGATACAACTTCTATATTTGGTGCTAATTCATTCTGTAAGTCCGAATCTACACGACCAAACCAAGTCTCGGCTAACCAAGTGTTAAACAACACATAATATAGGGAAATATCGCCAGTGGCTATCGCATCGGCAAAATCATAATCGTTCTGAAATTCTCCATACTCGTGTATGTATATGATACTGCTTTCAATCCTACCTTTTATGGTTTTAGCATTGTATTCCATATTAAACCTAAATATGGTTTTTGTGCTTCCAAGAACATTCCTTAATGATTCAAGAAATATATCTGGGTAAGTATCTAATGCCCAATGAATATATAGTCTGTATTCACTTGGTAGTAGTGTGTATTCAAACACTTCTATTATATCCCATAGTGATTTTCGGAACTTAAATATATTTGCTTTTAGAGCTTCTGCCATAGCTTCATCTTTATTAAGTTCCATTGACTTCATTAATTTTTTCGCTGAAGCAATAGATGGTCTAAATAGTAGTGGCTTCTTCTCATGTATCATTAATCCAACCATATACATCTTCTGTAAGCTTGATTCTGCATAGTCACAAATATCTATGTGCTTTAGATATGGCTTCTCGGTCTTGTATTCTTTTCCACATGTACAACTAAACATATTACCCCTAAATAAGATACTCTGGATGAGCACTCTCTATATTTTCCATTATTATACCCTTGTATTCATTAAATATACCTTGGATTAAATGATGTCGTTGAAATACACCAGAATCCTCATTATTTAACAGTGCCTTTTCTTTTGGAACTTCCAACATATTTAAGAACTGTTCGTATATTTCTTCTGCAGTTCCATGCACTACAACATTTTTATGGTGGAATGGTTTACCCACTTCAATATTATTGAATACAAATACTCCTGAAACAGTATTAAAGCACAGAGAACGTTCACCTTGGTTATTATCCGTGCAAACCCAAGCACATTGCTCAAGCACCCTGTCCAATGGTGGTAATTCAGTGAAATCCATAGTAATCCTTTATACTAATTTTACAAAAAAAACTTGTTTTTCGCATAAATAGTTTTACAAAAAGGGGTCAAACTATGTGGAAAGCAACAATCTTATTAACTGTTACTATTTTAACATTATTGCTTTCCACCTGTAGCTCATATTCAGATACTGAAGAACCACTTAAAATAGGCATTACGTCATGGGTTGGGTATTATCCAATATTTTATGCCTATGAAAAAGGATGGTTAGAAAAGAATAATATAGAATTAACTCAGATGGCTTCATTATATGAAAGCACCCGAATGTATAAACATGGGTATATTAATATTATGCTTGGCACACAATATGAATACAATATTTTATCAAAAAAACATAAAAGTATGAAAATAATAAAATTTCTGGATAGGTCTAACGGTGGAGATATAATTATGTCAAATAGAACTATTAAAGAATTGCAAAACTCAAAGTTAATTGAAGTGTATCTTGAAGTGAATTCAGTAAATAGACTTCTGTTATTAGATTTTATGAAGAAATATAAGATACAAAGAGAACAAGTAAAATTAATCAACATAAACCAAGATTATATAGATTCTCTTGCTCTTTCAAAATCAAATAAAAGTATTGCCATAATAACATACAATCCTTATAATTACAAGCATAACGCCAATGGTTTTGTGGAAATAATATCAACAAAAGACAATGACTTACTAATTGTTGATATTTTATTTGCAAGAAGTTCGGTATTAAACAACCATAAAAATCAGATTAAAACATTAAAAATATTAATTGATGAAGCAATAGAGATTTCAAAGAATAATCCAGATGACTTTTTTAATGTTGTATCTAAAGTACTTCCAACTTCTCGTGAAGAATACGAAACATCAATTGGTTCCATCAAATGGATTAATATCAATAGAAGTGATGAATTGACCAATAACTTAAAATCACGAAATTTAATAGAGTTTTAATATGAGATTAAGGGTTTTTACAGGAGGAATAATAGTATTAGTATTATCTTTATTTTATATCGGTTCAACTACACATTATTTCCATGATAGAGCGGAGCGACATGTTATGTTGAAGAGTAATATGTATGATGTGATGACAGATTTGGATTTTTCATTATCAAAGAATAATTGTCGTGACTTAAAACAAAGTTCTGTACTTATCAAGAGGAAACTTGCTACCAATAAATATCTGAG
>QMNM01000331.1 GCA_003647765.1 Candidatus Cloacimonadota bacterium | reverse complement strand
TACGATGATTTATGATAAAATATCAACAGGGATACCAAAAAGAATACTTATTATTGATAACGATATAGAGACAAAGCGAGTATTTCAAGAAGCATTTGGAGATAGTTCTGAAATATTGAGCGTTACTAACTTGCAAGATGCTCAATCTGAAATGAAGGACTTTCATCCTGAATATATTGTAATTGAAACAGCACTTTATCCTATTAGTGGTTTTGAAATGTGCCGTCGTATTAGGCAGATAGATAAGAATGTAGATATATTGCTCATTACATCCAAACATGTAAAACCAAATGATAAAGCCAGAGCTATACGATTAGGTGCAGACGGCTATCTAAAAAAACCTCTTAATGCGGATATGGTACAGAAAGAAACCATTATGATATACAAAAAAAAATGTGATAAATAGAAAGTAGTAGTATTTAAGAAACAGCTTGTTAATGAAATAAATGATATATTTGGAAATGAGCCAGAATATGCGGAATCAGATATTAAAATTAGTACAATCTAAAGGGAAATAATGATTCAATACCCAAATATAAATCCAGTAATTTTTCACATAGGTCCATTCCAGATTCGCTGGTATGCGATTATGTATATAATTAGTTTTATTATTGCCTATTTCTTGTTAAGAAAATTGTACAAGGAAGATGATATAAAGATAAAAAAGCAGGATTATGAAAATTTATTCTTTTATATCATGTTAGGGGTAGTTATCGGTGGTAGGTTTGGATATATTTTATTTTATAACCTATCGGATTGTATTCGTAATCCATTAGAAGTTTTTGCTGTATGGCATGGTGGAATGTCTTTTCACGGTGGGATGATTGCCGTTATTATTTTGAGCTATATCTTCTGTCGCAAACATCACTACGAGTTCTATAAACTTGCAGATGCAACAGCTGTTGTTGCACCGATTGGCTTAGCATTAGGTAGATTGGGAAATTTCATAAATGCTGAATTATATGGTCGTCCTACAAATTTACCGTGGGGAATGATTTTTCCAGGGGAAAAAATTGCTCGTCATCCATCACAACTCTATGAACTCTTTTTGGAAGGAATCGTACTCTTTATCATTCTTTACATTTTACGGAAAAGAATTCATAAAAAAGGATTTGTCTTTTGGAGTTTTATCTGTGGATACGGAATATTTCGGTTTTTAGTAGAGTTTGTGCGAGAGCCAGATGCTCAACTCGGATTTGTCATTTGGCATTTTACTATGGGACAAGTATTGAGCTCATTTATGATTATATCTGCAATTATTGGCTATATTTCCATTTTTAAAAGAACAAATGCGTAGGGCGTAAGGCGTAGAGCGTAAGGCGTAGAGCGTAAGGCGTAAAATGAAAAAAACTATCTTAATACTAATCTTTCCATTACTATTCTTTGCCTGTTCAATTATTGTCCCTTCACAAAAGTTCTATCAAGAGAAGCAAATTAAAGAGAAAGTATTAGAGAATTTACAAATCTTTCAGTCATTCAAATTGCAAGGAACTATAGAGATTACAAGTAGACAATTTGCATTTTACAAAAATATCTCTATAAAAAAATATAAAGATGTGTTACGAATAGATATTTTTGCAGGTGGCTTATTTGGACTTTCACCTCAAATGGATGCTCAAGTTTTTGTTTCCGATTCTATACTGATTTACATACCAAAAAAAAATCTTCTATTTATTGATGATGACTACACATTTATTGTGAAAAATGATACAATCAATATTCCTAAACATTTATTTATTGATACAATTTCACAATATGATGAGTGGCTCATAAGTAAAGAAAATATTGTTGTTAGACATAATAATACTAAATATACTTTTAATCCTAACACTTTTAATATAAAAGAGATACATTCAAGTAATAGTATAATCACCTTTTCAAATTATAAGCAAGGATTTCCTCATAAAATATTTATGGAAAAAGAAAAGCGAATTTCTGTTAAGTTAAATATTGATAGTGTTGATTTGATGCATAATAACTATCCAATAAAAATGTTCAGAATAGATAAAAATGCTAAAAGAACAAGGATATAATTAGTGTATTTCTTAAGAGATAAAAAATGATATTTAAATCAAGAAGACCACAATCTACAGATAAAAAATCACATATTCCAACAACTATCTGGATAACTCTTGCTATAGCTTCTATTTTTGGAATGTTATTAACTAAAACCTGTCATAAAAATCTGGATAAGCTATTAGAAATAAAGAATGTCCAATTAGAAATGCAATCAATAGCTGTTGTAGAAATTTCGTTTGAAATTGAGAATAAAGCAAATTTTTATATAGAGCGGAAAGTTATCAGCGTAGTTTTTATCAATAAAAATTATGAAGTTGGGTCAAAAATGATTTTAGCCAAATTGCCTGCAAAATCTACAAAAGGATACTATGTGTCTATCAATTTAACACATCCACTTATAAAAGGTGAGAACATAGATGTAATCTCTGTTAAGTTTTATGACTGAACAATGCATACGAAATTGTGGCTGGTTAGAGAAGAACAAAATCATTGAAAAATTTCCGTACCTGTGTAATTTGAACACAAATATAACTGGTATAGTCATTGGCAATGATTTAGATGCTCTATTATCTGCATTTGTGTTGAAAAATAAATTTAACTGGAATGTGGTTGGTATATATGACTTGGAAAATCTATGGTTTGATAAAAACCTTAATATTGGCGAATTCAAAACACTTATAAAAAAT
>QMNM01000330.1 GCA_003647765.1 Candidatus Cloacimonadota bacterium | reverse complement strand
AATGAGATGGTAAGGATTGCTGATATATTATCCAGAATGTAGTGCGACTTATAGGTTGCCCTTTTACTCTACCCTGCAACATAGAATATTATAATTGGAGGCAATATGAAATTTAATTCACTTATTATATTGTTGCTTATATTACTTCTCTCAAACTGTTTATCTCAAGAAAACTCTCAAGATAAAAATT
This sequence comes from Candidatus Cloacimonadota bacterium, assembly GCA_003647765.1. Taxonomy (GTDB): domain Bacteria; phylum Cloacimonadota; class Cloacimonadia; order JGIOTU-2; family B8-G9; genus B8-G9. Next base: position 2,552 of record QMNM01000330.1, on the reverse strand, counting down.
GGACCACAGAAAGTCAAAATACACATATCCTTGTTAAGGAAGCCAGAAAATATTTGGGAATTCCTTACAAATGGGGTGGTAGAAGTAGAAATGGACTGGACTGTATGGGATTATGCTTTCTCTCTTATGCAGAAGCATACATTAAAAATTGGAGAATATTAAGCGTTAATCCAACTGAACTTATTGAAAACCAGCAACTTGGTAAAAAAGTTGATGAATTATTCGGAGTAAGTGTAGATTCTATAGACTGCGATTTACTGAAATCAGGTGATATTGTCTATTTATTATATCCTTGTAACAACCCTAATGAACCGGAAATATTCATTGATAAAAGAGGAATAAAGTATTGGGTTTGGCATATGGGCATATATTCAGGAGGAGAAAAGCATAATTGGATAAACGCTGATTTTTTTTCAGAAAAAGTTATTGAGACGCCTCTAAAAGAATATATGTTAGAATATGGATTTGAAAGAATAGTGGTAAGCAGGATAGATGGATTTTAGTATTTAGAAATAACGAGTCCCGTCTAAAAAGCAGGGAAATTATAAATGTCCACGAATTGTCATTGTCCCGATACATCGGGAAACCGGCTCGGGTACATTACACCTCCATTGAAGAGGGCTATTTCTGTATAACTTATTAAATTAAATATCAGAGGTCAAAATGAGAAGAATAATGAAAATATCATTAGTATTTATCATTTTATTTGTTGCAAATTACGGACTATTAGGTGCTGATCCGATTTCGGAATTAGAAAAGAAAATCATTAAGGTTTATGAGAAAATATCTCCAAATGTTGTAAAAGTAAAGGTTACCACCAAAGTAAAAAATCGTTGGATAAGTAATGAGATAACTGGATGTGGCTTAATTTTAGGAGATAATAATTACATATTAACCAATAAACATATTGCTAATGAAGATAATATAAAAGAAATCAAGGTATATTTTAACGAGAAAGACAATCCCTTTGAAGCAGAAATTGTTGGCACAGATGAACTGCAAGATTTAGTATTGATTAAAGTTGACTCATTGCCAGTAAGAGTAAAACCTATAAAATGGATAGATATGGACAAGGTAAAAATAGGACAATTTGTTATTGCAATAGGCGATCCATTTGGTCTTGGAGGAACTATTACTTTCGGAATTATAAGCAAAGTTAAAAGGGATATCCCTACTTACGAAATAAATCCATACATCCAGTCAGATATTATAACAGATATAGGAAGTAGTGGAGGACCACTTGTTAACCTTAAAGGTGAGATAGTAGGCATAAATTCTAAATCTACCGGAACCCATACATTATCCATACCTGCTGATATCGTTCAGGAAAGTATTGAGAAAATGAAAAAAGGTAATGTAGTTAAGCCATATACCGGAATCAATTACAATTTATTACAACAAAAACACCGCGATTTCTTTCAAAATGACAGTTTAAATGGAATAATTGTTGTTGGCTTTGGATATAAATCAACAGCAAAAGAAGAAGGAGTTCAATGTGGGGATATAATAATAGCAGTTAATGGGAACAAAATATCTGGAAAGTTAGAGAATGCAGGAACATATTATCGTCGGCTTATCAATGAAATAGGAATTGATTCAAAAGCATATATTACTATTTGGCGTTTCGGTAAAATATTTAATATTGAAGTGCCTTTAATAAACGAGCCTGAAAAGGGAAAAAGAGAGGTATTTGAATGTAAAAATTGGGGCTTTACTGTAAAAGAATTATCAGATAAACTAATATTTGACAGGACATTTGCAGACAGCGTTCAAAAAGGCAATCTTGAGATTGTTGATATAGATGATAAAAGTGATGCAGGAAGAGTATTAAGAGAAGGATGGGTCATAAAAGGTTTGATTGACGGATATTCGGAAATACCAATAAATACATTAGATAATATAAAAGAATTATATGAAAAGTATAAAGATAATAAATTAGTAATGTTAAAAGTTATTACTTCTAAAAGTGTGCATTATCCTATTTTAGAAAAATACGAAAAGGATTTAGAATCATTAGAGAGTAGAAAAGGACTTTTTGACTGATAATATAGCAATCTTATCTGAAATGCAAAATAATTGGTGGCAATCACTCAGACATACGAGTAATATGATGAGAATTAAAATTTATGTATTTTTGTGTAATTTTGTGGCTAAAGAGGTTATAAATGAATATAATTAGTCAACATACTGGTTGGATTGAAGTTATATGTGGAAGTATGTTTAGCGGCAAAACCGAAGAACTAATTCGTAGACTAAGACGAGCAGAAATTGCTAAGCAAAAAATTCAGGTATTTAAGCCATCTATTGATAATCGGTATAGTGATATGCACATTGTTTCTCATAATAACGATAGATATTCATCTCAAATTGTCAATAATGCACAAGATATTTTGATAAGTATTCAGAAAAATACACAAATTGTTGGAATTGACGAAGCTCAATTCTTTGACAATGATTTAGTAGATGTGTGTAATGAATTGGCTGATAGAGGAAAACGAGTAATTGTAGCAGGATTAGATACTGATTATCTTGGTCGCCCATTTGATCCTATT
>QMNM01000329.1 GCA_003647765.1 Candidatus Cloacimonadota bacterium | reverse complement strand
TCTACAATATCAAAGGTGAAAAGTTGATAACATTATTCAAAGGGAATATTCTCAAAGATGAGGTGAATACAGTTTCCTGGGATGGGAGAGATGACACAGGAAAAGAAGTTGGTTCTGGAATATATTTCTACAAACTGAATACAGATAAAGAGAATTCTGAATTGATAAGAAAAATGATATTGCTCAAATAGTAAGTGCCTGAGCAAAAGTTTTCTTCACCGCAAAGACGCCAAGATACAAAGATAAGAAAATATTTTTGTTCCGAATACCTGAAAACTTATGCTCTATTACTTAATTAAGTAAATTGCTAAAATTGGCTAATTTGCTCCAGTAAAACAGTTATGAGAAATCTCATTTCAATACATTGTAGTAGATTAGCCATTTTTTTAAAAAATTATTTGACAAATTATTTCTAAGTTTAAATCGTGTCAATGGTTAATGATTGTTAATTAGATGTAAAAATATAGCGAATTTCTTTGTCAGTATCTGAAGCATTCTCCAGAGAACGCCTATATATTTATCTTTGGAGAATGTGTTCTGAAATTTAGGAATCAAAACTCCAAATTTTAACTTATTCTGATTATAAAATATTGGGTAAGTATTGGTGTTATTATTGGGCTAAGTTTAGGAAATATAGGAGAAATTTATGGTAAATACAGTTCTTACTTTGGAGGAATTATCCAAATATCTAAGGATGAATAAGCAGGATATTGTAGATTTAGTAGAAGCAGGCGAAATCCCAGGTGTTAGAATAGGAAATCAATGGCGTTTCAAAAAAGGCAGTATAGATGATTGGTTAGAAAATAGAAGCACAGAAAATCTTGAAAGAACTGCTTTACGAAATGTTGTAAATCGCTTCATGGATTATATCAAGGAGAGCTACATAAAAGTGGATATGACATCTAAAAATAGATTTGAAGTCCTGGCTGAAATGGCACTATTTGCAAAAGATAACAATATTTGTGTAAAACAACATTGGCTATATGATATGTTATTAAAGCGAGAACAGCTACTCTCTACTGGGATTGGTAATGGCATTGCTTTTCTTCATCCAAGAAGAATTTATGCTACAAAAATAAAAGAACCAAGCGTCCTATTAGGTATTTCCAGAAAAGGAATAATGTTTCGCTCATTTGATAATAAACCAGTATATCTATTCTTCTTGCTATTATTAAAAAATGATAAACAGCATCTTTTTTGCTTATCATATCTAAGTCATCTATTCGCTCAAATGAATCCACTGGATAAAATATTGAAAGAATATAAGCCAGATAAAATATTAGAACTGCTTATAAGAAAAAAGTAATGTCATTATCACACTGAGTATAGAGAAAGTATAAATAAAAATTTTGCCTGTGTGATTCCGCTTGCCATGCGTAATCTTGACGAAGTGTAACGGTGAATTAAAAGAGTTTGTCCTTGGACTAAAATTTGCCTATCACTGTATTACGATTATAAAAAATTAGGGTCAGATTATGTTTAATAACATTTTACAGCGAACATTCTTTAACAACCACATTTCAGATTATATAATTTTCATTTTAGCCCTTATTATCGGTATTGTTATTATAAAAGTGTTCAGATTGATTGTCTTAACCCGTCTAAAAAAATGGGCAAAAAAGACAGATACTACAATAGACGATTTCCTAATACATCTTTTTGAAAAAAACTTTCTCCCTTTACTCTATTTCGGTGCTTTTTATTTGAGCATCCGCACTTTAACACTAACACCTATTCTAAATAAAATTGTTAATGTTATAAGTGTTGCTCTTCTAACTATATTTGGTATTCGTTTTCTACTTGCGATTATCAATTATGCACTTGAAAATTATTTGCTGAAAAAGGAAAAAAACATAGGCAGAGAAGGTAATATCAAAGGCATACTTCCAGTAGTAAGAGTAATTATTTGGAGCATAGGTATTCTTTTTCTTTTAGATAATATTGGTGTTAACATTTCCACAGTAATTGCTGGATTAGGAATTGGTGGTGTTGCAGTTGCATTGGCAGCTCAAGCGATTTTAGGAGATTTATTTGGCTATTTTGCTATATTATTTGACCGTCCATTTGAGATTGGCGATTTTATCATTATTGAAAATTTCTCTGGAACTGTTGAACATATCGGCATTAAAACTACAAGAGTGCGCAGTTTAAGTGGAGAACAATTGGTTTTCTCTAATACGGACCTTACAAACTCCCGTGTACGAAATTATAAAAGAATGGGTAAGCGACGAATTGCCTTTAAACTTGGAGTTACTTACGACACCAGATTGGAACAGTTAAAACAGATACCTGTAATAATTAAAGATATTATAGACAAAATTGATGATGCAGTTTTTGACCGTGCGCATTTTTCATCTTATGGTGATTTCAGTCTTATTTATGAGATTGTTTATTATGTTATGAGTAATGACTATAATAAATATATGAATATTCAGCAAGATATTAACTTTACAATAAAAGAAGAGTTTGAAAACCGGAAAATTGAATTTGCCTATCCAACACAGACATTGTTTTTAAGGAATGATAATTAAATAATTTTTAAAGATAGCAACGGTGTAAATACCGACGCTGTGTCAATAAAATAACGCTAAAACGTCCTATAATATAGCGTTCTTTAGAACGCTTTTTTTGACTTAGCGCGTGGATTTATCCACTCGCAATTAGTTTGAACTTATAATAACAAAATTATTACACTGCGAAAGTCCTGTAAATAAAACATCATTATAAATGGTGTTGGGACACTA
>QMNM01000328.1 GCA_003647765.1 Candidatus Cloacimonadota bacterium | reverse complement strand
TGGTCAAAAAGTTGGAAATCCAAAATGATAAAAGCAGTATACAAAAAATGATTTGGGATGGCAAAGATGATAATAACAAGCCAGTTTCATCAGGTATTTATCTTTATCAACTAAAATGCGGAGAATACAAATCGCCAGTGAAAAAGATGTGCCTGATAAAGGAGGGATTTAATCGCGACCTTGCAATCGCGAACTAATACGAACTCAACGAACTAACGCCAACTTTAATTACGAATTATGAGTTAAATTGTATTTTGCTATGAGTTTGTTGAGTTAGTGATTTGTTCGCGTTTAAATATCTTCTTTATCAATTTTTGCCTTTTAACAGGCAATTCTGTTATTTTGAAAGCATTTCTGATTCTTTCTGCACTTTTCTCACCATAAGCATTATTACAAAATAAATAACCAATCGTTTCATCTTTTTCAATCTCATCACCTATTTTCCCCCAGATTTTTGCACCAGCAGAATAGTCCAATTTACTGTCCAATACTTTTCTACCAGCACCAATATCTATCATTGCTAATCCAATCTCTTTACTATCTATTGCACATATGTAGCCCTTTTTGTTTATAGTAATAGGAATTTTGTATTTTGCTTTTCCAAGCAATGAATAATCATCAATTACATTGGGATTTCCTTGTTGGCATTGTACAAAAGTTTTAAATTTTTGTAAAGCAGTGCCATTTGCTATTACTTTATTTATCATACTGTATGCTGATTGTATAGTATTAACAATATTACCCATCAATAGCATTTCAGCAACTAAAAAGTATGTCAATTCTATCAAATCTGTATAATGACTATCCTTTTTAGATAGATTTCCTTTCAAGAACTCAATTGATTCAATTATTTCTAAACCATTGCCAATAGCAACTCCTAATGGTGCATTCATATTGGATACAACTACATTTACTTTCTTATTAAAATCTTTACCGATATGTATAAGGTTTTTAGATAATTCTTCTGCTTTTTCTTCTGTTTGGATAAAGGCTCCTGTACCTAATTTTAGGTCAACTACCAGCCCATCAATTCCTTCAGCAATTTTCTTTGCAATGATACTTGCAGTAATTAACGGAATGCTGGAAACAGTTGCAGTTACATCGCGCAGAGCATAGATTTTCTTATCTGCTGGAATCAACTTATCTGTCTGGCTTATAATAGCAAAGCCATTTTTCTCTACAAGATATTTGAATTCAATGGGTGAATAGTTAACTCTAAATCCGGGTATAGATTCCAACTTATCCAATGTGCCGCCAGTGTGTCCTAATCCTCGTCCAGAAATCATTGGAACAGCAATACCACACGCAGATGCAATTGGAGCCAGAATAATAGAAATTTTATCACCTACTCCGCCTGTACTATGTTTGTCAATTAAGGGCTTTGAAATGTTATCAAATTTAATAATTTCACCGGACTTAATGTATTCACTTGTTAGAATGAATGTCTCTTCATAATCCATTCCATTGAGAAAAATAGCCATCAAAAGTGCTGACACTTGATAATCTGGAATTTTTCCGGCAACATAATTTTGAACGATGTATTTTATTTCAGTAGGAGTTAATTTCTTATGCTCTCTTTTTTTAGCAATGATTTCAATTGTATTCATATTTAATTCAATGCCATCATTTGTCAATACTGCGAATAGCAAATAACACAGTAAAATGTAAAAAAGAACCCAATTTTAACCCATTCAGGTGTTTTTAGTGCAGGCTCATTAGATATTCTTGCCCCGTTGGATAAGTTTTTCTATCCAATGGGGTGAATAATTAGTTCTTTATAATTTCTTATCAGTATTATTCAGCGTGCTGTTTCTTTATCTTTTGCTTCCTCTTTAAATAGTTGAACTTTCTTTAAAGTAAGAATAGGTTTTCGCCCAATATTTGTTATCTGTATTATATCGTAATTTAGCAATTCTCTAAATTCAACTTTTCCATTATCTATCAAATTGACAAGGTCATTTTCATGTACGATAAATATATCTTCTTCTTTCCAAGATAAACCTATCTTTAATTTCTTAGGTATAAATATAAGTGGAGAGCCACTTTTTTTACTATTACCAAAACTCTTTGTTGTTTGTGTCTTTATCAAATTTCCTCCTATTTTATATCCTGGATGTTTTTCAACATATTTTTCTACTTCTTCTAATAATTGTTCCTCGTTAACTTTACTGTAACATTCGTTGAATTTATTACATTCAAAATTATCAAATAGACATACAATAAATTCTTTTATATATCCCATTTTTGGGCATACAACAATCACGGTTGCACTCCTATATGTTTAACACCTGCATTTCCAAAACAGTACATTTCTATAAAAATAATAATCCCTTACTCTTAACAGATCAAACTGCCAGATGTTTGAATTATTTTGTTATCGTTAAAATTGAACATATTTTCACTCAAATATTTGAAAATATTATTACGGCGTCAAATTTTTTGTATTATTACTATATAAAATTATTTGTATAAGTAGTGGTATTCTGGAGATGCTTTATTCATAAATCATTTACCATTAGAACTCCGTTAGGAGTAATATATTTGTAAAAAACTGCGACAAGAGAAATATAGAACTCCATAGGAGTGACATATTTATATCGTCTGAAAATGGATAGTCCTGTATAAGTCTAATAAAATATCAAAATCCAAATTTCTAATGGATTAAAAATGGTTAAAGCGATTTATATCGCTCCTACGGAGCTATGATTTGCTATTGTAATTATTGCTACGAGTATTTCATCCCTACGGGATT
>QMNM01000327.1 GCA_003647765.1 Candidatus Cloacimonadota bacterium | reverse complement strand
CATTTCAGTTCCAGCAGAAATGCAACTGTTTACCACTTTTATAAGCACAAAACCGTTTGAGACTAATGGTGCCGGAGTTTCTTCTCCAATTACCTTTCCTTTTTTGACAATTGCTTGAAGCATTATCTTTCTCCTCTAATTTATATACATTATTTGCCACAGAGACACCCTGATACGGTCATTCTTCCCTACAGGGCAGGCAGAGAACACAGAGAATATTTTTTAATTTTTTTATTTTCTTTTAATATCCCTCAAAAAATGACATTCTTAATTTTTTCTCAAAACTAATAATCAATTTTTTACCTTTTAGTAATTTACCATAACTGGGTGAATAATCATAATCTTCAATTCTTGAGTCCACAAAATTATTAACAACTAATTTTAGTAAAGATTTTCCATTCCTCTTTATTAGAAATGTTTTATCATTATTAGATTGATTGTTGATTGTTGATGGTTGATAGTTGTTTGTAATTTCTATTTTTGGTGCAAAATGTAAAAATGCTTTCGTATTATGGTTTGAATCCAAATGGTCTTCAATAACAAAATGGTTATCAAAAAGCATAAATTTTCTTCTGTGAATACTTCCACCTTTCTTTACAAAGCCATTATGTTGGCAATCTAATAGATTATCATTAAATTTATTTACGCTAACAATTGCATCATTTGCCATTTCAAAAACATTGTCGCCAAAATCATTTTGTTCAAAACCATTTTCCTTAACAGTATTGTGATAACTTGTGGAGCGAAATTTGTTTCTTTCATCAGGGAATGAAGTATATGCATAAGTCCCAGGATCAACAACTATATCAATGTCTTTGTAAGATAATTCAAAAGAAAGTTTATCATTATGAGTATGAACACCTTTGCCGTTTTGCCCATTTGGCATACAAGAGGCAGCCACATAAAAATTTTTGTTTCTTAATACATAAATCCCAGATTTCTTAAAGTCCTTTGACGACAAATCGTGAATGGAATGCACATTTAATTTATATTGATTAAAATATTTCCAACCACAAAAAAGAAAAGAGAGTATATCAAAAGGAATTTCTTTTATACAGAACTGCTTATCACCAAACATACAATAACCTATTGACAATAAATAACCTTGTTCAAGAGAAGGTCTATTGTATAACTTAAACAATCTTCCATTATCGTTATCCCCAAATTGAATTATTTTTCCACTCGGCTTCAGAATGTTCAAAGTGAAAATAAACATTTCCTTCAATCTTTTTTCATATTCATTATTAATTTGCCACAAAGACACAAAGGCACTAATATTTTTAGAATAATACTCATATTCACTCTTTGTGTCTTGGTGACTTAGTGGCATAAAATATAACGGTAATATATATTGCTATAATTCATTGGCTTTTTTTAAAAAGTACTCAACAGATATAATCTTAAAAAGATATTCATAATTATTTACTGTTTGGAACTTTTTATTTTGAAATTTCTTTAGAAATTTATTCCATTCGTCTTCTTTAATAATTTCTGATAAATACATATTTTCATAAATTAAATTCTTCTGGAAATTCTCATCCTGAAAAAGTAATTTATAAATTGGCAAATAATCCCAGGCTTCTTGAAGATGCGTTACAACTTTCATTCCTAATTTGGTTTTTATTTTATTCCTAAATCTTGCTGATTGGAAATAAAAGTATCTGAAATAAAATGGAATATATGTAAGAATATTTTTTGGTGCCATATTGACTCCACCAAAATCTGTTTTCTCCTTTGCTAATTCAGAATCCAAGCGATAAACAACTGCTCGTTGAAACTTTGATAAATTAAATTTCCATTTTACCGGTATTTTTAAAGCAAATTCAAGATTTCGTCTAAATAATAATGGAGAAAAAGAAGGTAAAATAATATTAGTAGCACTATTCCCAGCAATTCCAAAATTTAACCAATGATATAAATCAAATCTATCTACTTGAATGGAAACAGGACTTTTTAAATAATCTTTAATAGAATTTTCTATAATATCAACAAAGTATTCTTTTGAATTTTGTTTTATCTGTAAAAAACCAGAATTGAAAATAATATCAGGATAATTTTTGCTGAGTAGTCGTAATTTTAGGAACAAATTTATATTAAACTTTCCGGGTTCTCTATAGAGATTGAATGAATACATTTCATCCCAGAGTCCATTTTTATAGAAATGTCCATCCATACCATTAACAGAGGCATTGCCATAATTCCTATATTGATTTCTCATATATAATATTCTGCCAAGCAAATATCCTGGTTGCTCGCAACTTCCAAGAATAATTGCTTTTTTGAAAACATCCCAGATTTTGTCATAATAGTATTTCTGCAATTGAATATTATGATTTTCAATATTATGACGCTGAGCCATCTCTTTTACTTTTTTCACTTCATAAAAATCTGATTTTCCAAAAGTAGATGTAGCAAAAGGCAATTTCTGATTTGTAAAGGCAGACACGACCTGCCTTGAATCCTGACCCATCGTAAAATCAATACACGGTTTTCCGAAAGTTATGTTTATCAATCTTGCAGTTTCTTGCATACTGCCAACCATCTTTTCAACCGATTCATTAAAGGATAATTTTGTATAATAGGGTGGCCAATCCCAATATGATTTTTTGTATAATTTCCCATTTTTAACTGTATAGATAGAAGCAGGAGATAACCTCTTTACATCTTTCAACATACTCCTCTCTGACAGAATATAATATCTCCACATAAATTCGTTAAAAGCGTATTTGTCTAATTGTGGTTTTTTCAATATG
>QMNM01000326.1 GCA_003647765.1 Candidatus Cloacimonadota bacterium | reverse complement strand
TTTTTATCCTGTCAATTTTCTAAATGCACCAACCAAAGCAATCGGAGGCAGTTCTTTTAGGTCTTTTTCATCAATTTCATCAGGATTTAATGGTGCCACTCTTTTTCGCAAATTTATTGTGCGGAAAGCTTCCATAACTTTTGCAACATCTATTCCTTTTGGACATCTGGTTGAACATTGCAGACAAGCGGAGCATATCCAGATAGTTTTGGAATTTAAGATTTCCTCAGTTGCTCCTAACTGAGCAATACGCATAACTTGATGTGGAGCAATATCCATATAATCTACAACCGGACAACCTGCCGAACAGTTCCCGCATTGATAGCATTCAAATACATTTTGTCCTGAAATTTCCTCAACTTTTTCCACTATATTGTTTTTTATATTTTTTCCTGTAATTTTATATGGCATAATTAATTTCCTTTATATTCCAATCCAATCTGAAATGCCTTTAAATTCAAATCAACATATTTTTTAGGCACAGATTCTTTTATGGATTTTTTCATCGCTTCTGGTGTGGCAATTTTTGCCTGAGCAGTTGCAAAGCCAAGTATCACAATATTGGCAACAATCTTTTTGCCTAATTCTTCTGCTATTCGCGTGGCTGGTATTGGTTTTGGTATTACCTTTGTATTAGATTTAAGATGAGTAACTAAATCAGAATCGTAAAGCAGGATTCCATCTTTTTTCAAAATAGGGAAGAATTTATCATATCCTTCTTGGGATAAAGCAATGAGCGCATCTGCCGTATCAACGAGCGGATAGTCAACCTCATGTGAAGATATAACCACCTGAGAACTACAAGCACCTCCTCTTGCTTCTGGTCCATACGCTTGAGTCATAGAAGCATTTTTGCCATCATAAATAGAAGCTGCTTTTCCAACGATATATGCAGAAAGGATAATCCCTTGCCCACCAAAACCTGATATTTTTACTTTAAGTTCATTCATATATTTCTCCGAAAATTATTTTGCCTCAACTCCACAGGTATACATAGAATTAGAAATCGTTTCCATTGCATTCTATGATTTTGACATTCAGAAAAATCTCTACGATGATGTTTGCTATTCTTTTGATAAATGTTCATATTTCAATGTTTTCTCTAATTTGCTCTTAATACCATTTTGTACATTTTCCCAGAAAGTCGGTCTATCTTCATTAACAAATACACCACATACGATTTCGCCATCCATATCTATTGGAATTTTAGTTGGGTCTGCTGAATGGTCAATAACAGAGCGTCTTCCAAATTCTTTAAGCAAATCCAGTCCTGTTCCGCCTCTATTTTTTCTTGCAAATACAGTTGCACAAGGCGACACAATTTCAATAAAGCAGAAGCCCTTCTTATTTGTTGCTTGTGCAATGGAATCAGTTAATCTTCTCATATGCAATGCAGTCCATCTGGCGACATAAGATGCACCTGCTGCAGCAGCTACACCAACAAGATTAAACGGCTGTTCATAATTACCATAAGGAGCAGTAGAACTGTAAGCTTTAAGTGGAGTAGTTGGAGCATTTTGCCCACCGGTCATTCCATAAATAAAGTTATTCACGCAAATAACATTTATATCAGCATTTCGTCTTGCTGCATGAATCAGATGATTGCCACCAATTGCAAATAAATCGCCATCTCCAGAAAAAACCACTACGGTTAAATCTCTATTTGCTAATTTTAGACCTGTTGCAAATGGGATTGCTCTACCATGTGTTGTATGATAGGAATCAAGTTTAATGTATCCAGCTATTCTTCCTGTACATCCAATACCAGAAACAACTGCAACCTTATCAAAATTGACATCAGCTTTATTTAGTCCTTCTACAAATGCGGATAAACAGGAACCCAGTCCACATCCAGGGCACCAGATATGTGGCATTCTATCCATTCTGAGTAGGTCTTCCATTGGATGGTGCAATTCTTCATCGGAAGGTCGTTCTACGATTGCTTGTATATTTTCATTATTCATAAGCCACCTCTTCAATAGCTTTTACTATATCTTCAAATTTGTGAATTCCTCCACCAGGATGTGTAACCGACTTTGTAATAGCATACTTTGATGCACAACGTTCAACTTCAATAACAATCTGTCCTAAATTTATTTCAGACACGACAAACCCCTTTACTTTTTGTGCTAATTCTCTTATCCTTTTTTCCGGGAATGGCCAAACTGTTATTAATCTTAGATAACCAACTTTAATACCTTTCTTTTTTGCTTTCTCAATAGCTGGCACAACTGTTCTGGCAGTAATTCCATACGCAACAACAATCACATCAGCATCGTCAATATCTCGTTCTTCAAGCATAATAATGTCATCAGCGTGCCTTTTAATTTTTTCAACCAGACGAGTTACGCATTCCTTTTGACATTCTTCTGTCATAACTGGATAACCGCGTTCATCATGTGTAAGACCTGTTGTATGATAGCGATATCCATCACCAGCTTTAGCAAATTCTGGAATTAAATCTTTGCCAACTTCATAAGGGAGATAATCTTTGGGCTTTTTCTTGGTGTATTTTCTTTCAATCAGTTTAATTTCTTCAACAGGAGGAATAACCACTTTTTCAGTCATATGTCCGACAATAGCATCAGACAAGATAAAAACTGGGAGGCGATATTTTTCTGCATAGTTAAATGCCACTATTGTTAAATCAAAGAATTCTTGTGGTGATTTTGGGCAAAGTGAGATGCTTCCATAATCACCATGAGAGCCCCATCTTGCCTGCATCATATCTGATTGTCCCCAGGATGTAGGAAGCCCGGTGGAAGGCGAGCC
>QMNM01000325.1 GCA_003647765.1 Candidatus Cloacimonadota bacterium | reverse complement strand
TACACTGCGTAAGTCCTAATATTGTAAAACCGTTGAAACGGTTATGAATATATCATTCTGCGTTCACTGTCTATCAATCAGAATTTACTTTACACTGCACTATGACTTTGACATTTAAATTTTGGCATTTTATTTGTAATTAGAAATTTGGATTTAAAAATTAAAAATATGATTTATTCGGTGACTTTTGCTTATGAGAAACTTAAATAGATTAATCTCAATCATAAGAGTATATCAACTTATGAAAACAAAAAAATCATTTTTAATCTATACTGCTTTTTTATTGATACTATCCATTCTATTCGCTTGTACTCTTAAAAAGCCAGAAGCACCGGAATGGGATGTAACAATTACAATCCCTTTGGTAAATAAGGACTATTTTATAAATGAATTAGAAGATGATAAGTATTTTTTTGTAGAAAATAATGTAATGCATTTTGGCATAGGTGATACTCTTGAACCAGAAAAGATAGGGGATTATTTATATATTGATGGACGGGAACAATCTTTTACATTTCCATTACAAGGTGGAAAAGTTGAGTCACCTGGAGTGCGACAGGCTACTTATTTCCTTTATGAATTTCTGCCTGATAAGGTTAAAGCTCAACAGAACATAGGCGAAATAGAGCAGTTTGACTATGGAGGATATGGAGATAGTAAAGAAAATATCATCTATAAATTAGCTCCTTATGATAAAATTAAATGGGCAATTGTAGATACTGGCTTCGCTATTATTACTTTGCAAAATAAGACAGATATAGCTTTTGGTAGTCCTATTATTTTGTCAGTATTCAAACACGATTCTGATACTCTATGTTTCTTTTATGTTGTCAATGATACTATATTCCCTGGTAAAACCAAAAAAGGGATAGTCAAACTAAATGGTAAAAAGATTTATCGTGAAATGGATTTATACATATCAGGACATTCCATTAGCACAGTGGCTAATTCTATCAAAATTGATGAAATGACAACTTTTCTTGTTGATGTTGAAATTGGAGATCTAAAAGTAAAGGATACAGATGCTTTTATGTATAAACAGAATATAAACGAAACAGGAGCAATTTCTATTAAAGATACAACTGGAGAATTGCGAATTAAGTCCGTAATTATTGATAGTTGCATCGCAAATATCTATGTAGAAAATCCATTGCCACAGGACGGTTATGTTGATATAGTATTTGATGAATTAAAAGATGAAAATGATAGTACTTATCATTTTCATATGCTAGTTAAGCATAATAACACAAATGATAAAAGTATTGATATTAGCAATTTCAAAATATATTCAGACCAAGATGAAATAGATTCTTTGCATTTTACATTTACATTTAATCTTGATTCTACAAAAAAGCAGGTTAAAATTCCAAAGGATGATAGTGTCTCTATGACAATAGATATAGGCAAAATGAAATTCAGGAATTTTGAAGGCAAAATCATCAATAAAGAAATGAGGATAGAAAGAACAGAGGATATAGTAGATATTAACTATCCGGAGAATTTAGAGCATAATTTTGGTATAATAGATAGTCTTGCAATACTAAATTTATATGTTGAAAATAATATTGAAGTTGGTGGTTATTTTAGTATGATGATTACTGGAATAAATCAGAATACAGAAGAAACAAACACTATAAAAGTAGATGAAGAATATATCCAAGCTAATGAAGAAACATCAAGTGAGATAAGTGGAAGCATAGTATCTGATTTCATAGAAATTTTGCCTACAATGATAATTAAAGATAGTACCAAAATGACTATCAATAGCGAAGGACAAATAGTAAATGTAAATAAAGATGATTATGTTTTAGTTGCATATAATTTTATAACACCATTCAAGTTTAAACTTAAAAGTGATACTGTCAGAATTGAGCCAGTTCAACATATTGAGATAAATCCTGACAATGCAGAGAAGATAAGAAAAAATGTAAAGAAGGGCGAATTGATTCTCAATGTTGAAAATTCTTTTCCTTTTGGTGCGAATATATATCTATATTTTTCTACAATAGAGGACTCTGTTTTTTCACAACCCACATTTGTTATTGATTCTTTATATATTAAACCTGCTCCTGTTGATGAGAATGGATTATCTGCTGGAATTACTGATAATGACTTAATTATTGATTTAGATAAGAATCAAGTTGATATTTTTTCTCATCCTGACGTATATTTAGGATTGGAGTTTATAATTGAAGGTACAGAAGAGGAAATTATTGCTATTAAGCCAGATGACCATATATCAATTACTGGACGCTCTGTTATAAATGTTTATATGCATTAACAAAGAAGAATAACAATCTATATTTAATAACATTACTGATTTCATCTTAAAAAGTCAGAAGTTGCAAATCATACTCAAATTTGCAATCGCGAACTTATACGACTTATACGAACTCACGCGAATACTAATTTATCTAATCCTTACCAATAAGTCAGCTCTTATTAAAAATCAGCAATAAAAACACACAAATTTTTTGTGGGTATACTAAGTTAAGTCATTAATAGCCGTTTTAACGGTTTGTAGATATATTAGATAAACCATTTTTACATATCTCAAAAAAGTTATATGTAGGAGGAAACGATGAGTAAAGTAACAGATAAGATAATAGAATTATTAGGGGATGAGGCAGAAGAATTACTGAATTATGAATGTAATACCATTCCCAAAGAGAATCTACATTTACCTGGTCCTGATTTTATTGATAGAGTGCTTGTAGGTTCTGACCGTCCAGTTGCGGTTTTAAGAAATATGAAAGCACTTTTTTCTAATGGGCGGCTTAGTGGTACT
>QMNM01000324.1 GCA_003647765.1 Candidatus Cloacimonadota bacterium | reverse complement strand
TGAATACTTTCAAAATGAGAAAAATTCTGAACTTATTGATGAACTTCAAAGTATTGGCTTACAATTTCAAATTAAGAAAGAAGAGAAAAAAGAAAAGAAACTGGACGGCTTGAAATTTGTTCTTACTGGCACATTACCAAATTATTCTCGCAATGAGATGAAAGAACTTATTATTTCAAATGGCGGTGAAGTACTATCAGCAATTAGCAAAAATGTTGATTATCTTATTCTTGGAAAAAATCCGGGCTCAAAACTACAAAAGGCACAAAGCTTGGGAACTGTTAATATTATCAATGAAAATGAATTTTTGGAAATGATTTCATAATGCAAAATCACTCTTAAATTGTGTGCTATGGAATAGAACACGGATTACACTGATAGAGCGAATATGCACAACATAGAACTTATTTACATCATTTCAAACCTTAATGGAAAACTAATCAATGATTATTTCTCTCTCTGTGGCAATATAGAATAATAAAATGACTTCCAAAGAAAATGTAAAAATAGCTATTATTGATTTTGGTGGACAATACACTCACCTAATCGCAAGAAGGATAAGAAAACTTGGTATTTATAGCGAAATATATCAACCAGAAAATTTTCATCTGAATAAAGAACCAAATGTAGTAGGCATTATTTTTTCAGGCGGGCCTAAATCTATAACAGATAACCAATACAAGATACAGTTTGATATAAGAGAATTGAAAGTACCACTTCTTGGAATTTGCTATGGACATCAGTTAATATCCGCACTATTGGGAGGTCGTGTGTTAAGAGGAAAAAGCAGAGAATATGGATTAACTACTATTCATTGTGAAACAAAATCTGCTTTATTTAATGGACTTTCACAAGAGCAGAAAGTATGGATGAGTCATTACGATTACATAGAAGCTTTGCCAGAAGGTTTTCGTATAACAGCATCGTCTAATTTAACCAAAATTGTTGCTTATGAATCACAAGATAGAAAAATTTTCGGTATGCAATTTCATCCTGAGGTTACACATACAATAAATGGAATGGCAATGCTAAATAAGTTCATCTCAATTTGCACAAATATTAGACCTTGGAATTCAGAAGATTACAAAGATGTTATTATTGACAAAATCAGGAAAGGAGTAGGAAATAAAAAGGTCTTTCTCTTTTTATCAGGTGGAGTAGATTCCACTGTCTCTCTGATGTTATGTATAAAAGCTATTGGCAATGAAAATGTATTTCCTATTTATATTGATACTGGATTTATGAGAGAGAATGAAACTTTTGAAATTAAAAATCGTTTTGAAAAACTCGGTGTTAAAAATCTAAAAATTATAAATGCTGGGAAACTGTTTTTACAGAAATTAAAATGGATTGTAAATCCTGAACAAAAAAGAAAAATTATAGGTCAGCTCTTTATTAAAATTTTGAATAAGGAGCTTCTCAAAATGAAAACATCTAATAATTGGATGCTTGTGCAAGGCACGATTTATCCAGATACAATTGAAAGTGGAGATAGCAAAAATTCTACTAAAATCAAAACGCATCATAATAGGGTCTTTGAAATAGAGAAATTGATTAAACAGGGAAAAGTAATTGAGCCATTAAAGGAACTTTATAAAGATGAAGTAAGAGAACTTGGAAAATCATTGGGACTTCCAGAGGAATTACTACAAAGACATCCATTTCCGGGTCCGGGCTTGGCTATTAGAATAATTGCATCTGATACTGATAAACCCGAGACCTCTTATAATCAGGATGAACATTACTTAAATGATATTCTAAAACCATACAAATTTCAAGCTATGATACTGCCAATAAAAAGTGTAGGCGTTCAAGGCGATACAAGAACATATAATCATCCTGCACTAATTTGGTCAAATGAACATAGAAAACCAAATTGGGATACTTTAAGAGAATGTGCTAATAAGATTGTAAATCAACTTAATTCTGTGAACAGAGTACTGTTTTCTTTGGAAAAACTAAATGGAGAGTTAAGATTGAGAAGATGTTATCTTAACAAAAAGCAGATTGACTTATTGAGGAAAGTAGATGCTATTGTGTGGAAATATGTCTATTCTATAAAGGAGATATGGCAGATGCCAGTTGTGAGTATTCCTCTTTTTGATGATAAAGGAAGGCAGGTTTTTGTAATTCGTCCTGTTTGCTCAAAGGATGGTATGACAGCGGATTTTTACCAGATGGATTTTGCTTTATTGGAAAAGATAATTGAGGAACTAAAAACTATACGAGAACTAGGAAACTTATGCTATGATATTACGACAAAGCCACCTGGCACTATTGAATGGGAATAGTATTTTTGATTCCAATATATGTTATAATTTATTCTAAAACTACAAGTTAGACAGGAATTATAACTGGTTAAATGTTTTCAATTCACCGGTTCACCAATTCACAAGTAATTTTGATAAAATAGAAAAACTTGACTTGATATACATAGATTGTCAGGTTTTGGTTTTGTTGTTTGGAGATGTAATATATTGAAGTAAGGTACGGGGTGTAGCGCAGTCCGGCTAGCGCGCCTGCTTTGGGAGCAGGAAGTCCCGAGTTCAAATCTCGGCACCCCGACCATTTTTTTTGTGAGAAATATTTGGTAGTTGTTGGTTGTTGGTTGGTAGTTGTTGGTAGAAAGAAGCAACAGAGGAAGTTAGTCCATGTCCACCAAGAAAGTATCGTGAGGAATACTCGTTACTGGTGATGCAAGCATTCAAGCTGCAATGGAAAATGGAGGAATAAAAAAAGTACATCATATTGACTATAAAAGCAGTAGTATCCTAGGATTATTTTCTACACATACAATA
>QMNM01000323.1 GCA_003647765.1 Candidatus Cloacimonadota bacterium | reverse complement strand
GGGTTGAGATATTAAAATTATACAAAAATGATATGAGAGGTTTTTTATCAAGAAGTGCTTATGATGCACTTTCACTAATTAGCAAAAGAATAACCCTGGAAACGCTGAGCTCCAGCTCGGCACTAGATATTTTGCGAAGCAAAAAAGAAGTTTAAAAAAATAAAAAAATAATTAAATACTACAAATATTAAAATACTTAAATAAATAAAGGAAAACAATATGTTCAAAAAAACAAAATTGCTTGCGATATTCGCAATGACAATTATCAGCTCTGCGTATTCCGCAGAGGAAACTAAAAAATCATTCTACGAATGGGTTGATGTCTATAAAGCAAATATTTCAGAAGACACAGCAGGTCATAGATACAGAACAGCCGAAAAACTGGTTGCCTCAACTCGTTATGTTGAAGGAACGGACGCAGATAGAATTCGCACATTTACAATAGATGCAGGTGTAAGAATCTCAAGAAATGGATTCCCTGAAAAAGCATTTAGTGATTTTAAAATCGGTGATAAAGTTTCAGTGTTTTATCTGCCGTTTTACGAATCACAGTATAAAAATACAATCCCAATTTACCCAGAAGTAATTCTGAGTAGCTCAACAATTAACCCATAAAAAAAGGAAAACATGAAAGAAAATAAATTTAAAACGATCAACAAAGAGTTTGAATTCTGCGTTGTAGGCGGAGGAATGTCTGGTATTTGTGCGGCTATCGCAGCTGCACGAAGCGGAGTAAAAGAGATAAAATAGCTCTAATAGGAAATATTCAATATGATGACTTCCATTCATCTTCCCCAGAAGAGATGAAAAATGCAGTTAAAGAGCTTCTTGATGAATGTAAAGGAAAGCGTTTTATGCTTTCTCCATCTGCAGGTCCATTTGATAAGGATATATCTGAAGAGATGGTGAAAAATTATCAAGCATTTATTCATGCTGGAGTAGAATATGGTAGTAAATCTTAAATATAAAATATTTTTCGACAATGAATATGTCGTAGAACAAAAATGAGGAAATTATGAAAACAATAGTAATTACAGGAGCCAGCAGTGGCTTAGGAGAAGAGCTGACTCGTCGCTTTGCAGCAGAAGGAAATCAAGTTTGTGCATTGGCACGAAGTGTTGATAAACTTGAAACATTAAAAAATGAATATCCAGAAAATATTCATGTTTTTCAAACAGACATATCATCTGACGATGATGTTGAGAAATCCTTCAAAGCAATAGAAAAACAATTTACAAGTATTGATTTACTTGTAAATAATGCAGGTTTTGTTGGCGGCGGTGAAGTTGATAAAGTTGATTGGAGCAAAGAAGACTGGGAATCATCAGCTAAAGTTCTTGATATAAATCTAAAGGGAACGATGTATTGCTGCTTTGCAGCTATCCCTCTGATGAAAAAAGAACAAGCTGGACGCATTATTAATATTTCATCTATCGCAGCTTTACCAGGTGGAGCATTACCAATGTTCTTAAAGGATGATGGTAGTGTAAAATCAGGTGTTTATGCCATGTCAAAAGCTGGCGTTAATGCTATTGGAGAGACTCTTGGATATAGTCTTCATCAAAACAATATTACGCTTTCAACCATTATGCCAGGAGCTATTGATACTCCACTTTGGTATAATGAAAAAGGTGAATCCCGTTATCCAATTAAAGATGCTAAGTTAATGAGTGTTGAGGAAGTTGCAGATACGATTTGTTTTGTTGCAGCTCAGCCAAACTATATTTGTTTTAAAACAATAACAATGTTTCCAATCTGTGAGTGGAAGTAAGATATGAAAAGTAATAAATATGATATAATTATTGTTGGCGGTGGTCCTTCTGGGGTTGCTGCTGCTTTATCAGCAGGAAGAATGGGAAAGAAAACTTTAATCATAGAGCAGTTCAATTGTCTTGGAGGGGTTGCAACTGCTGGTGGTCATGGTCATATTTCAAATTTTGAGGAATTAGGCACTGATCGTAGAATAGCTGGCGGGATTTCAGATGAAATAGCTAATCGTATTGTTCGTGAACGGTATGGAATTAGAAATGCCCATGGCGTTGATTACGAAGTAGAACGGCTAAAACTTATTCTTGATGATATGATGGAAAAAGCTTCGGTTGATATTCTTTATCATACATTTTTTTGTGATTCTATAGTAAAGAATTCAGAAATTGTGGGCGTAATCGTTCAAAATAAAAGCGGTCGTCAAGAGTATATGGCTAAAGTGATTATAGATTGCACTGGAGATGGAGATGTAGGAGCCAAAGCTGGCTGTGATATAGAAATAGGCAGAGATGACGATAATATCTGTCAGCCCGTAACCATGATGTTCACTATAGGCGGTGTTGATATTGACAAGGTAAATGCCTTTAAAAAAGAATATGAGAAAAAATACAGCAAGGACAAAAATCCATGGAATCTATCTCGTATTTATAAAGAAGCAGTAGAAAATGGTGATATGGAACCATTTCAAACTTGTAATATGGGCTGGTGGTGGACTGCGACTCGACCAGATCAAGTTGGGGTAAACTTTACACATGTTACACATATTGATACGACTAAAGCAGAGGATTTAACTCGTGCAACTATTATAGGTCGAAAACAGTGCTATCAAACGATAGATGTTTACCGCAAATATATTCCTGGAATGGAAAATTGTTATATGATTTCTACTCCAAATACAATTGGGCTTAGAGAAAGTCGCAGAATTATGGGCGATTATGTTGTGACAGAAGAAGACCTAATGAACCAGACTTATTTTGAAGATGCTATAGGTTTTGGTTCATTCTATATTGATATCCATAACTTAGATTCTCC
>QMNM01000322.1 GCA_003647765.1 Candidatus Cloacimonadota bacterium | reverse complement strand
TACGCACTACGCATTACGCACTACGCATTACGCACTACGCATTACGCACTACGCATTACGCACTACGCATTACGCACTACGCATTTGCTATTTAGACAATGCCTGTTTCTTAAAATAATCTACATCTTTATCCATTCCTTTGACAGTTCCTTCATAAATTTCAAATAAGGTCTCTGTTTCATCATCTTTTTGGATTACATATTTCTTTTCATTTAGAAATCCTTTAAGTTTCACAGAACCGCCTTCAACTAATTCTATGCTGGAATAAAAATCAGGGTTTGCTAAATCATCTTTATACTCATTATACTTATTGTCAATAAAGTCCACAGCACGCATCTTTGCAATTTTGTTAATTATTGATTTCGCAATATTTTCCTTTAATGGAAATTTACTTTTACCTTTTTTATAAACCCAGACAGTATCAGCAAAAAGTAGAGAATATTCATTATTCTTAACTTTTATAGTTACGGTTTTAATATCTTCAAAATCAATATTGGTAATAGTTTTATCACGCCATAGTTTTAATGGAGAACTAACCTGATAATAAAAGTTCTCTTTATTTTGATAAACTTTATCATTTCCTATTTCTCGTAAGTAGCTATGCGAATAGTCATTACTGGATTTCCCGATGATAAAATCATTCACCAATTTTTCGCCTTTATACACAGATATATGAATTCCAGAGCTATCGTCAACTCCATATTTAGAATGAGATTCTTTATTTTCTGCGACTGCCTTTTTATCTATAGTGAGAGCACTCAGCCCTTTTAGCAATTGCTTCTTTTTACTTGAATCCATAGGATATGTTATTGGCTCTACAATTTGCCAATCCCCATCTTTCGCAAATACAAGTGTATCGTTATCATTTATGATTTGTATCTTACTGATTTGTGTAGAATCAACTTTGATATATTTTATATCTTTTGCAATATATTTACTTTCTTTAGATTTGACCAATAATAATATAATTACCAATACTATAAGAACGCCGATATAATACATCATTTTTTTATTCATAGATTGCTTTCACCACCTTTCTACGATTTGTATTTATTTGGAAAATAATCAAACCTAACACAATGGATAGTAATGCTGGCAACAATACATTTATCCACTTGATAGTTTTTCTTAAACCTGCACTTACTTCTTTTAATGGTCTTGATGAAGCTGCTCGCGAACGAAGTGAGATAAATCCTTGATCCTGAGTCATATAATCAATACTATTCAGGAAGAAATTCTGATTGGACTCAATTCCACCTCCTCCTTTGTCATCAATTAAGTCAGCATCGCCTACAATTAACAATCTGCTGTTTTGCGTCTCTTTGTGAACTATTCTATCAGAAAATTTTTCATTATCAGCGAAATAACTTGTCAATTTCCCTGTTAGAATGCCACCTAATATGTATTGCTTATCGTCAAACTTTTTTATCTCTTCATTCTGAAATGGATTTATATTCATACTTCTGCCTCTCATTGTGCCTGACTGTTTGGATGAACTGAACAAAACCTCAAAATGCTTATCCTTACCAAGACCAGTTGTATCCAAAGTGCTTGCAAAGAATAAAGAAAGCTCACCTATATTTTTAGTAATCAAATTATTCTTATTAAGATTAGTAATCTTTGGGAAAAGTGGATAAGCAACAGTAGATACCATTCTAAAAAATCCTTGCATTTGTTGAACTTGAATAGGATTATTTTGTGCATCAATTAACAAGTCATTATTGATTTTTACACCATAATGAGACAAAATATCATACAAATTTGTCTTTATATTATTAGTCCTGATATTCTGTAAGTCAGCATCTATTCTATCCTGGAATACAATCACATTTCCACCATTCATAATATAATCATCAATAGCGAATAAATCCCAATCTGAAAGTGAATCTTTTACACCAGCAATTATCAATGTCTCAATATCATAAGGAATGGTCTCACCTTCTATTATAGTCAAGTCCTGCACCTGATAATACTTCTCCAACATCTCACGACTTGATTTTAATCTATCCAATTCATTATGCCCTTTCAAAAAAGCAATTTTTACCAATTCCTGACTTGATAATCGTTTAATAGTTGTAGTAATATCATATTCCATTCCTTGTGTATTCTCAATGACTGGAATAACTTCTTTCTGGCCTTGATATAGAAATACCATTCCCATATAAACTACTTTTGACACAAACTTATCTTTTTCATAAACTTGTGATCGTAAAGGAGGTATTCTATTTTTCTGTGCCTCCTTTTTTAGCTCTTCACTGTTTTCTGGATTATAAAATTCGTAATGGAACTTGCCGTGTCCATAGGCCTGATATTCATCTAAAATATCTTTTAAAAATCTCCGTGTATTAGCATATTGGGGTGGCAAGGTCTTTGAAAAATAGACCTTAACTAAAACTCTATCCTGAAGATTGCTTAATACACTTTTTGTTGCTTTGGATATAGAATAGATATGTCCCTCTGTTAAATCAAAACGATGAAATAAAGAGAGAGCAATCGTATTAACTAAAACTAAAATTACTATTAAAATGCCAGTATTTATCCAGAATTCTTTACTACTATTAACTCTCATTTCATCTCCTCCTGTGAAATTGTTTCATTACTATAACTTATTCTAATATCAGCGATTTTATTGGCATTCTGACCGTAATACAAGCCAGTTTATTTAGAATAAATGCAGTGCCTATATGTTGTAGGACAAAAACAAAAAATCTGTTTCCATAATGTCAATTATTTTGTAGTCCTGTATAAGTAACGCAGAAACTCGACTCGGGTTCTTTGAACTCGAGTCGGGTTTCACGGTTGAAAGATGCCAAATTTTC
>QMNM01000321.1 GCA_003647765.1 Candidatus Cloacimonadota bacterium | reverse complement strand
ATAAAGAATCAGGTATAAATTTATACTGGAATATTCCTATTTGACAGCATCAGTATTCTTTTCTTGTCTTCTTGATTTCTTGAACTCTTGTCTTCTTGAACTCTTGATTTCTTGATTTCTTGTCTTCTTGTCTTCTTGAACTCTTGTCTTATTTGTAAAATATGTAGGAGGTAAATGCGATGAGAGAAAAAGTAAGAGAAATGTGGCCTGAACTTGACTTAATTAAAGATAATCAATTAAGAGATAAGGTATTGGATACTTGGGTTCTTGCATTAGAGCAAAGTCCACTTACAATTGAAGATCTTTATAACATACCTTTTACTTTATTGATAAAGGATTGTAAGGTAAGTTTCATTTCTCACAAGCGAGCAGTTGTGCATATTGCTTATGAATCAGCAAAGATTATGATTGAATTTTTTGGTGAAAATTTGCCAATTGATTTGGATATAGTTGTCAGTGGTGCAATACTTGCTGATGTTGGCAAAATGTTGGAATATGAAAAAATAGATGGTAAAATAGTCGTTAGCAAAACAGGTAGATATTTGCGTCATCCTTTTACTGGTGTTTCACTTGCCAGAACATGTGGTATTCCAGATGAGATTTGCCACATAATTGCAGCTCATGCAAAAGAAGGTGATCTTGTTATTCGTTCCACAGAAGCATTTATTGTGCATCATGCTGACTTTATGAGTTTTTTACCATTAAAAAATGTAAATATATAATTTTACTTTGTCAAATTACAAAAGCGAGTGGATGAATATTATCCAAAGAATGCTTTAGCCGCTCTTTTAGTGTTTTCATCGTCGCAACTTTCAAAAATTATGGCAATATTGAAGAATGCATCAAAATTTTCAATGGGTACTTTTTTACTAATTGCTGGTCCCTGTGCAGTAGAATCAAGAGAGCAATTAGAACAGACAGCGAAATTCTTAAAGGATTTAGGAATTAGTTATATGCGTGGCGGGATTTACAAGACACGTACTTCTCCTTATAGTTTTCAAGGGCTTGGAGAACAAGGAATTTTTTTAATGAAAGAGGTATGTCAAAAATACAATCTTCGTTCTGTATCAGAAGTTATTGATAAAGAGACAGTTGAAAAGATGAAGGATTATATAGATGTTCTTCAAGTTGGCAGTAGGAATATGCAAAATGTCTCTTTATTACGGGCATTGGGCAAAACAGATAATTCTATACTTCTCAAAAGGGGATTTATGTCCACTTTGAATGAATGGCTTTTTTCTGGAGAGTATATCTCCAAGCAGGGCAATGATAATATAATATTTTGTGAGCGAGGCATTCGTACTTTTCAGCAAGAGACCAGATATACTCTTGATTTAGGAATAATCCCTGTTTTAAAAAAGAGAACTGAATATCCAATTATAGTTGACCCGAGTCATTCTGCTGGAAAATCAGAATATGTACAATCTTTAGCACTTGCTGCTGTTGCAGCTAATGCTGATGGTCTGATAATAGAAATTCATCCAGAACCAGAAAAAGCTTTAAGTGATAAAGAACAATTATTAAACTTTTCACAATTTGAACAATTATTCCTTAAAATTACAAAAATTACTAATCTATTAGGAAAAACAATTGTGTAATGCTTTACTGCTAAAAATAGACATATATGTTTAATAAATTTTATTATCAATTGGAAAATAAGAAAATTCCTATCCATCTTACGGACAGGAAAATAGATTTTAATGAGTTTCTTAACAGTCAAGATGCTTTTATAATCACAGATAGCAACTTATATAAATATTATTATCAAGAGTTCGCTAAACTTGAGAAGGTCAAATATCCTATCTTTGTTATATCAGATGGAGAGAGTTCCAAGAATATTCATCAGGTAGAGAAAATCTATCAGGCATTGATAAAATTTCATATTTCTCGGGATAGTATTATTTATTCTATTGGCGGAGGAGTTGTAGGTGATATATCAGGATTTATTGCATCCACTTTCAAAAGGGGCATTAAATTAGTCCATATACCAACCACACTTATGGCAATGATTGACAGTTCTATTGGTGGCAAAAATGGAATAAATTTTTGCGGCATAAAAAATATGATTGGAACTTTTTATTCTCCTGAAAAGATTATTATAAATATCAACTTTCTCAAAACCATATCAAATATTGAATTTCATTCTGCATTTTCAGAAGTGATTAAATATGGATTATTAGGTGCTGAGAAAATTAGGATGATGTTAATACACCAAAAGAAAGAGATATTTAATAGACAAAAAGATGTTTTGTATGAACTTATTATGCTTTGCATCAAAAAGAAGATAGAATTTATTGAAAAGGATCCTTATGATAAAAAGGAGAGAATCTATCTGAATTTAGGTCACACTTTTGCTCATTTAATAGAAGCAGGCAGTAAAGATTGTATAAATCATGGACAATCTGTAGGTGCAGGAATAAGATTGTCTGCTATATATAGTTTTCAGATAGGATTACTAAACAAAAAAAATTTAGATAAGATTGAAGGATTATTAGATAATTACAAATTTCTATTGAATACATCCAAGTTTGACATTGAAAGTATATTAATTGCTATGCAGAACGATAAGAAATGGTATGGTAAGAATTTGAGATTGGTTTTGCCTATTAGTGATAAAAAGGCGATTCTATATGAAGAGAATGATATAAATGGACTTATCAATTTTTTAAAATCAAATTAAGCGTTCAACTAATTTTACTTTGTCAAAGTTGCGATTGTATAAGCCTATTTCGTTAAAACTTCGTAGGATAAGCAGGTCGCATTACAGAATTTACATAAATTCTTTGACTTATTTTTCCTGATTTTAGATTTTTGGTTTTT
>QMNM01000320.1 GCA_003647765.1 Candidatus Cloacimonadota bacterium | reverse complement strand
TATTGAGATTGCTAATGATATTTTAGAACCTTTCTGCCAATATATTAAAACTACATATAATCTATTTTTTATTGATGATTTTATAACAAAAGCAATGTTTCTTGATTTATTTTTATCAGCTAATTCTCTAACATTTTCTGTACCCTACAATAAATCTTGAACCCAGTTTCAAAGAGAATATTAGGTGTTTTAAGTTTTGCAAGTTCCAGATCACTTTTTGCATATCGTAACCAGTATTCAGGACTTCCAGGAAATGTATTATGCTTCATAAATGACTTTTCCCTCATCTAAAATAGTTTTATAGATTAGTCCTATATTATCTTTATGTTTTTCTAATGTTTTTTCAGTTGTAACTAAAATATCATAAGGAATTTTAACAGCTTCTATATTTTGATAAAGCATCTGTTCAGTCCTTCTTTTGTGAATATCCTTATTTATTACAACTAATAAATCAATATCACTATCTTTATCCATTTCCGCTCTTGCTGCCGAACCAAAAAGTATTATCTTTTGTGGATAAACTAATCGTATAATTTGATGAACTAAACTATTAATTGCTTCTTCATATAGCAAGGGAAATCTCCTCTAATTTTCAATACTTCGTGTCTTTGTGGCGAAATTTCAAGCAAAAAGTATTGAGATTGCTAATGCAAGACATAATGATATAATAGTAGGCACAGCCAATTTCTTAAAGAACCCTTTAAGCCCTGTTCCAAAAAATTCAAGTGATACACTTACACAAGGATGAACTGGTGAAATAACATATCCAATAAAAATTGAGAAAAACATTACAGCAAATACTACATAAGTTATTGTCTCATTACCGAATTTTGAATAATAAACTGGTAGCAATATGGAAAATGGCATCTGCACTCTGCCAGTTACAAAACCAAGAAATGCACCTATTCCTACAATTAAAAAACTCTTTGAAAATACAATTTCAGCAATTATCTTTGCAATACCAGAAGATCTGAACATATTCAGAAATAAGAACATTCCGATAATTATCAGAGCAAACTTCCACGGCTTCATCTTCAATGAAATAGGTTTTAAATCTTTCCAACTTAGTTTTCCAAAGTAAAACGCAAGAACTAAACTGGTTGTAACACCTATAACAAGCGGAATTTCTTTCATAAGGTTTTTAAATATACTCATTAAAACTATATGAATAATAGGTGCTGATAATATTATTGCAATTGGAATCAAAAGTTTTTTAAGATTGACTTTACTATTATTTTGTATATCACCATCAATTCCTTTAAGTAGAAAGATATAACCTAAAATTACCATTAGAATAAATCCTGGGATTAGATACAGGGTTGCAATATAGAGATTCAGATTTGCCATCTTTGTTGTTACTAATAATGCTCCGAGTGGATAAATCAATATGAAAGCATGTCTGAACCAAACATTTATTACTGCATATCTTTCATCTGAAATGTCTGTTCCAGCATGCAGTATTAACGGAGCAGATAGAAGCGCACCACCAGGCATAGGTAAAGTTCCGAGAAACGCAGGAGCAAAAGCAAGAAATAATTTCCTTTTCATTTTGAGATTGTTAACCAAATTGTCCATCAGTCCTGAAATTTCCAATGCTCCACCTATAAGTGGTATCAAGCCCACTGCAATGGCAAGTAATAATATTGATGGGTCAGTTAAAGTTCTTTGTATTTCAAATAATGTCTGTTTGATATTAAAATTGAATAATCCAATTACCAATGCTCCAACGATAAAACCCAACCAGAGATTTTTCTGCCCGATTATTATCATAAGTGCAAGTGATAGCAGAAATCCGAACCAGATTATTAAATGCATTTGCTATACTCCTTGTGATATTATGACACAATATTCTTCATTGCCACAGAGACACAGAGGCCACGGAGAGGAATTTATGGACACAGAGAGAAATAATCTTGGTGTTCCCTTACGCTCTACGCACTACGCATTACGCTCTACGCACTACGCCTTTTGTGTTTTTTGCCTGAAATTGTGTGCCTGTCCCGTTAGATGCTTGCTATCTAATAGGGGCTAAACATTTTTTGTGGTTGATATAGATTCACAATTTCAATAATATGAATAATAATATTATGCAGCTCGGACTTCTTTGATTTCTGGAATAGCTTTTTTCAAGGAATGCTCTATTCCCATTTTCAAAGTCATAGATGCAAATGGACAACCAGAGCATGCACCTGTTAATCGTATTTTAACTATGCCATCCTCTGTAACTTCTACCAATTTTACATCACCGCCATCAGCTTGTAAAGATGGTCTTATTTTTTTTAACTCGTTTTCAACCTTTTCTTTTAGTTCCATTATAGTCCTTTTATCTAACATTGTTCTATCTCATAAATAATTTAACTCTATAAAATCTAAAAATATATAGAGATGTCAAATTTTTCAAGAATACAGGTGGATTAAAGCGTTCTAGCCAATATAACAACATCCAACAGAAATGCACTGAGTCATTGCGAACCCTGATTTATCAGTGTGAAGCAATCTCATGAATTAGACACAACACTGCTTCAATGGTTTTTAGAGTAAGATCATTAGTTTTTGAAAATTTTTATTGAAGTTAATCCTTGCATTATCTGCGCAAGGTGAGTTACTCAAATTCTACATTTAGCAATTTATGATATGTATCCGCAATTTTCCGCAGATTTTTGCCAATCACAATACAGGACTTTATCACTACTTTATCTGCTGGTTTTAAATGATACATCTTTTTCCAATGACTGCCTGAGCCTGAGTTCTCATAATCAAACAGAAACCCTTTTGGACTATCTGGTATCAAGCATAGGACTTGCTGTTCAATTCCTCTTTTAC
>QMNM01000319.1 GCA_003647765.1 Candidatus Cloacimonadota bacterium | reverse complement strand
ATAAATCAGTTTCTTCCATAATTTATTAGTAATCTCTGCTTCCACTAAATCAAATTTGCTGTTCTTTTCAGCTGATGATAAATATTCATTTTCCCGATGTGTAAAATCAATTTGTATATTAGTATTATCCCAATTTTGATATATTTTACCTTTGATAGTGTTTGCTATTTTACACTTTTGCCAATTTTTATATACATAATCATATATATTTTCTTGGTTATATTGGATGGACAATTTTGTATTTTTGAGCTTATCAGTGCCAAGATGATAGAGATAATTATGTTCTTTATGCCCAAATGTATTTTCGCCTGTTGATATAAATTTTTTATAATCATATGCAGCGGATGATTCTAAATACCATACATTATATTTACCCAAAAGATTGTGAGTAATCTTATCAATAGATGAAGTAGAAATAGAATCATTGTTTATTTCCTGTCCTGTTTTGCTTACTTTATAATTTAAAGATGGGAGAAAAATAATTGCAGTATTTTGATAATAATTAAATATATTTTGTAAATTCTTCATTTCTGCTTTATTGCCCATCTTTTGATAGTAAAAGCAAGTTTGATTCTTAATATGTTTTGTCAGATGAAACAGGCAATTCCCTCCAAATTTTGCCTTATTTACAGAATCAACTTCAACAAATTCATAAAGATTATATTCATCACTGCTCTTCTCAATGCGTGTTATAGGATGAAAATACTTATCTTTAAACTCATAATAAATGCCTAACTCTGTATGTTCAAGCAATGGCAATTTCTTTTGAAATTTCAGATTATGAAACATTGCATAACCTTTATTATCATTATTGTCAATATTAGAGAAAGTGTTTTTGTCAAAATTAGTAAATATTCCTTCGGAGTATAGCGAGAAATCACCAAATTGAAATTTCAGTCCAGCATCAAGATTAAGATTCTGTTTTGGAATGGGCAGTTGAATTTCAGGGATATAACTGCCCATATTTTCACCTACCCATTCAAATTCATCTATACTTATACGATTATACGAGCCATTAGCTTCACCTACATAAGTAAAACTAACAGTATAATCACCAGTAGAATCATATCCCACATATTTGTAATAAGAGATTGTATCTTCATCAATAAAAATGTAATTACCTTTACCAGTTGTATCCATTTTTACAACACCGGTTTTGCGCGCCAATAGTTCATTATCACCTGCATCTGACAGAATATCCTTATCAGAAGCAGAAAAGGAAGTGTTCAATGGATTGTCCTTATCATCTTTATCATAAAGCATACGAAATGACATATCTATTTTCAGTGGGGAGTTTAATAGAGTATATGATGTTGACGATAGATAAAAATTGCTACGGAAATCCTCAGCAGAATATTCAAAATCAGCAATGATGATAGAATTTTCTGTGATAAGTCGTCTATTCTTAAATGTGATAGAGCCTTCGCTGTAGTCAATAGTATAATCAGAACCGCGTTGCATTTTTTCACCATTCAAATAGATGGTCTCTGAACCAGCAATGACTTTCACTTGCTCATTAGTCGCAGCTGTCAAATAATACGGACCTTGTTTTCCTTCAATACCAGCAAATTTATTAGAAGTAAAATTTCCAGTTGAAATAGATATGGCGGCATCTACTTTATTTTCACTTTCCCAGCGAAAAATTGCTCCTTCCAATTTCCTTTTATAATTGGCAAAATGTGTATCTTTATAGTGTATATCAAAATCCCCGAATGTTAATGAATAATCAGCACTATAAATTTTAATCATCACTTTATCCAAATTACTCAATTTTTGTGAAGTGCCTTCAGGTGCAATAGGAGAAATATTATCAGAGAGTTGTGCCTCTACAAACAATCCTTTAGTCAGCTCACCATCAATTTGAAGAAATAATGATTGGTCAAGAGACATATCTTCTTTATTGCCAATAGATATGCCAATGCTTTTGGCTCCTGATATATTCAGATTTGTTTCTTGAATATTATGTTGGGTTTTCGTTATATCTGTCTCAATATCGTATTTATTAGGTTCTTGTAAAATTTTTTTTGATTTGTAAAGATAATGATGATATATTAAATTATCACCAAATGTTTTGTAATTGACAATTATTTCTGTATCTTTTGGAAATTCATTTAAAAATTTGACGATTCCTTTTTTATAATCTATATGAAAGTCCGTGTTAATAGATAATTCTTTGCCTTCTGCAATAATTTGCACAGAATTGACAATGATGTTTTGCGAACCAAGATTATATTCTTTTTTACCTTCTATAAATACGATTATTTTTGTTTTACTGAATAGAGAAAATGAATTAGCATTACAAGACATGCTATAAAATAGGATTAGAATGAAAGTAAGTGAAAGATACTTCATTTAATTATAGGTATAGTTCATATATAAAAACTCATCATAAATTGTTACATTTGGAAGGGGTTAATAAATTTGACACATCTGTTATCTGATTAATTGTAAGAGCCTTATTTTAAGAAATAGATTAAGTATATTTTCAATATAAAATGCAGAGAATTCATAGATATTCTTAACGATCTTGGAAGGTCGTTCTACTTATTTAATTCTTCTATGTTTTTGGTAGTCCCAAGGGGATTCGAACCCCTGTTCCCGGACTGAGAATCCGGTGTCCTAAACCCCTAGACGATGGGACCATTTCAATAGAAACAAATTTCTAAAATATGATTTTTTAGTGTCAAGAAAACCTCTTTAAGTAGTTATAATAAATTTATCGATAGTCCCCTAGAAGTAATGGTGAATGTTTTAATAAGTAAAGCATCTTAAATTGAATACCACTTATACAGGACTACCCATTGATAATATAAATATGTTACTCCTATGGAGT
>QMNM01000318.1 GCA_003647765.1 Candidatus Cloacimonadota bacterium | reverse complement strand
TATGGGAATTAGAAAATGAAATGACTTACGGTAATTTTAGTTCCACCGCACCACAAGTGGCAGATGCTTTCAAAGTTGAACAAGCATTCAAAATTTTAGTTACTGAAGTCCAACGATTGACAACTGTGGAAGCCACAATGATGACTGTCCAAGCGGAACTAACAACCATGTCTGCCATGTATGAAGAAATACTTGAAGTTATGAGAAAGATGGGTAAAGACTATCCAGAAGTAGTTCTTGCTAAACCACATTTATTTGTGGATAACGAATTTGCTGTAACAGTAAAATAGATTAAAAATTTAAGAATGATTTAAGTCAGAACTTGGTATAATATAGTATATCAAGAGAGATAAAGACCTCTTAAATAAAAAGGAAAACAAGATGAACTCAGCAATATTAACAATTAGTGGAATTAAATGTGATAACCCAGAGTGTAACTACAGACATGACGAAGTAGCTCTAAACGAATATGGTGAATGGTTAGATAGACCATGCCCAGACTGTGGAGAAAACTTATTAACTGAGGCAGATTATAATACAGTTAAAATTATGGTAGCAATGACACAAGTTGCTAATGAAACTGCACCAGCAAACAATGTAGATGAACCAATCGTTGAAGCAACTTTAGATATGAATGGTTCTGGTTCTATTGAAGTAATAGATATGAAAATTAAAGACTAATCAAGGACTGAAATTGAAGATTTGGACAAGTTATTATGGTATGCTTTCTAAAATTAAAGAAGAACACCCAACCTGGTTATTAATTTCAATTAGTGGTTGGATACCGGATGGTATTTTAGAAAATGTTGATACTCAAGATAAATCCCTTGCTCCAAGCAAGGATATATATACAGAGTATGATGAAAATCCAGACTGGGAACTTTATACTAAACGATTTCTTGCAGAAAGATTGCCAAAAGTAGACTTCTTAAAAAAATTAGAAAACTGGGAAGAGATAGCCAATAATAATAATAAAGACGTCGAAAATATTGTCCTTTTTTGTTATGAGAAACCTGAAGACTTTTGCCATCGGCATATTGTATCTGAAGCAATAGAGAAAGAGTTCAGAACAGAAGTTCAAGAATTTGGTTGTGATAGCCATGATAGAACCCAATATAGGATTAAGCCAAAAGCAAATACAGACTTTTTATTTTGAGACATTCACCCACAACTGATCTCTCATCTCAAAAGTTATTTGTAACAAGAGCAAAGAAAACATATAATGTTGATACTCTTGTTGAGGAATATTCAATAGCACTAATAATTAGGAAGATTAGAGTTCTTTCTACTCATTGGAACTTTGTGGAAAATAGGGGACACTTCCTAATGTTATTACGACAAATGTATGAGCTTTACCCTGAAAGTAAATACCCTGAATACTATCTATAGGAGATAAGATGAAATCTAAAGAAACGAAACGATTGGTTCACGACTTGAGTAGAGGGTTTAATTTAGATTATTTTACTACTCATTACGATAAAGACTTCTTAAGAAAAGAATTAAAGTTATTGGCAGAGCATCCAGAGTATATCTATGAACCTGCACGAAGAATTTTTGTAGAGTTAGAAAAAGATTATGAGGAAAAGTGATTTCACCCATAAAGTATTCTTAACTGAAAATAATATTGATTGGTTTCTTAATCTACGAGAGTATAAGAAGAACCCAAAGCGATTATATCGTCAGTTACTTGAATACAACACTAAGAAGACTCCAACTGGACGAAGAAGATTCGCTCAATTAATAGCACAATTCAAAGTATCTCGTTCACCCGAAACACATCCAGAGTTATGGATATGAAAGAAAAATTTATATGGGTTCAACATGGTGGTGGAGATTTTCCAGTAAGTCAAGTGGAAGTAACCGAGTTTAATTGTGTTTTTAACCCTCAAAAGATTAAGCCTGATAGACCCATTACGGCTAAAGAATTGAAAGAACCATTTGGAATAATGAATCGAATACCAGATGGAATTAAGATGGATTCAGGTGGTGGTGGATTCATAATTAAATATGTTGATGATATTGAAAAGGTCAGAGTAGAGTGGTATAAGACCATCGTGGCTCATTACAATCATATAATGTGGATGAAAGACCTATTAAATATCTCTCCAAAATGGCATAGTGAAATTAAAGTAATCTACAAAGAAATAGAAAAACATAAAATTAAACACCCACAAATGTGGATATAAGGATTGAAAATGGATGAACAAAGAGAACAATTAGAATACTTAAAAGAAAATTACACAGTTGAATCATTAATAACAGCACAATGTAACAATGACATAGATGTTGAAACGATGATTTTGCCTACTGCATTCAAAAGACTTGGATTTGTGTTGGGTGAAGTATATAAGGTTGGTGAATCTGATTTTTACGGAAACAGAAATATAACTTCTGAACAACCAAAATTATTATCAAGTATTGCTCTAATGACAATTCATAAACTCGTTGAAGATGGATACGATAGATATGGAGTTATAATGAGAATTTCAGATATGTGTATTAAAAGCACTTCTACGGAAGAATTAGTAGACTCTATCGCAGAACTCACTGCATAAATTAATATGGAATATTTAGTAGTATTAGATGTTCTTGGTATAATTGCATTTGCATTCACAGGATATATCCTTGCTGTTAAAGCAAACCTTGATA
This sequence comes from Candidatus Cloacimonadota bacterium, assembly GCA_003647765.1. Taxonomy (GTDB): domain Bacteria; phylum Cloacimonadota; class Cloacimonadia; order JGIOTU-2; family B8-G9; genus B8-G9. The sequence goes on along the minus strand of QMNM01000318.1, from coordinate 188 downwards.
TAATGGGTATATTTATCATCTCTGCTTCTAATGCTCTTGGCGGTGGTCTTGTAAGAGATGTTATAGTTGGCACTACACCATTTGTATTCACAAATGTTTATCCATTGCTCGTAGTATTACTCACCATTATAATCTCTATAATATTTAAGTTGCATCTAAAAAATAATCTAAATAACAACTATATTTTT
>QMNM01000317.1 GCA_003647765.1 Candidatus Cloacimonadota bacterium | reverse complement strand
TTACCATTCTCAAGTGAATCTGGGATTGAAATACTTGTCCTGTCAAATGAATATGAGAACGCTCAACAGAAAATTCAGCCAATATTGGATACACTAATTTAAAGAATATTTATGGATTATTGGTTAAATACTATAAGCAGATAACATGTCAACAATAAAGCACAAAACAATAAAAAATTTGACAAGAAATTTATTTTTTATTTGTAATAAAGTTATAGATGAGATTATGTAGCAATCCGAACTATTTGAAATAGTATAATTATAGCCTGATATGTAATATTTATTATACCTGTGTCAGATAAGGAAAGAGGAAAAATTTTTCTTTACAAACAAAATTAGACATAGCGAAATTTGATTTCGTAATCAGAATAGTCCCATCAACCGATTCACTTATTACCAAGTATCAGCCTGGTAATGCATAAGGAGGAAAATAATGGAGTATAAAAAATTACTCAAAAACATTATGGCTTTGTTGATTATAGCAGTGGTAAGCGTGGCAACTGTTCATTCTGAAGAAATAATTATTGTTGATGATAATAATCCGACTAGCATTTCTGAACTAGCCACATCATCTCCTCTTCCAAATATTGGCGAAGGCATTATGTTAACTGCAATAGAAGTTGGAAATACAATTATTCTGACATGGTCTGCTGTTGATGAAGCAATAGCGTATGAAATCTATGCATATAATAAGACCCTTATCTATTTAGGTAAGACAACAGAAACTACTTACAAAATTGTTAAGAATGCAGGAGATATTACAGATGATACTATCTTTATTGTATTCCCAGTTTATGAAATAACTCGTCGTGGACATAGATTGAAGAAAGGCGGAGTAGAACAATAAAACATAGTAATAAAACTAAACAGAACAGATATATATTACATCTCTGTATAGGTTAAAATTGTATTAGACGGGCTTAAAAAATGCCATAAGCCGTACATTGGATACTTGGCATCATATCTAATATATGTCTTTTTCTGTATCTTTCTGTTTTAAAATTTAACAGCATCAACCAAATGAGATCTATAAAATAGAATTTTTCTGTCACTTATGGAGATAGTAGAATTACTCCATTCCTCACAATAAAACCAACCTATTTTTGCACAACACATAACTTCAACTAACTTATAGGAGGTTGAGATGACAACAACCAAAGAACTACGGAAACTCAACTTCCATTTGCTTTACCTCGCACTTTTGACAAAAGAAAGAATCAAACCATTAAGCAGATGGGAAAAACCACTCTCCAAAAATGAAATCATCCTGCTGAAAAAGTTGGGACTGAAAGTCAATAGGATTGAAAGAAAGACATTAACCGGAAAATCTACTTATGAATTCATATTTAGCAAGTCCTACAACTATCTGAATTATTATCAGAAGAATTTTGACCACACATTGCTTTCCCAAAGTGGAACTAATATGAGAAAACAAGGGTTTCTTTTTGGCTATCCATCCTGCTGTGTAGAGAATTTCATTCACAATGGCTATACAAAGAACAGATATATTGGTAAGGAACAGGAGATACTTTTCCATTGGGTCTGCCCTGATTGTAGAATAACTCCATGTTTAATCCCATATTATCAGAAAATCCATAATGAATGCGGAGCAATTCAAGCTAATGAGAAGATGTTGTTATCTGAAAGGATGCATCAATTTAGCAGAAAACTCATTCCAGCAGCTGCGGCTGTGCTAATATTTGCTGGTATGCCTTCTTTTTCAAATGCACAAAATATATCCAAAGATAATCCACATTGGTTAGTTGTTGAAGGTGATGAAGACAATGATTATCTCTCTTATAACGAAGAAACACTTTTAGGCACGCATTACTGTTATTTCTTTGACCCTGATGTAGCAGGCCCTCATCAAGCATTACAATTCAAGACAATTATTGATTCGCTACAAGTGGCTACTCATATTAATCATCCTGATACTACCTGTTATAAAGTTGAAATATATGCTTATGGATATTATCCTTGCCCGATTTGTGGAGAGATGGTAAATATGGGATATGTTGATATATGTAATCCGATGAGAGGATTGTCAATCCAAATACCATTTATGGGATTGCATTTCTTGGAACAAGGTAGCTTTTCGTATCAAATTGAAGATGATGAATATCGGATTGATATTGGCCTGCTTAAAAAAGTCCTTTCTCCTTATGATGCAGAGCATCTTTCTATACCAACAAATAATGATACTGACAATGATGGTTTGAATAATCCAGGAGAGTTTTATGTTGGCACTGAGCCATATAATCCAGATACTAATGATAATGCTGTTGATGATGGTCAGGAGACAGCAGAAACAGTTGCAGAGTTCATTACAAATGATAATATTGAGCTTATATTTATCCCTGCTTATGGTTATGAAACCTGTAATTACTGTGGACAGATAGTTAATATGGGAATTGTAGAGATTAAGAATTTAGACCAGGGAACAAGTATGACTGTTCCGATAATTGCACTTCATTATCTTGCACACGGTAGATTTGCTTATGATGGAACTGCTAATCAAGGAGAAGTTGACCCAGTAGAATTATGCGAAGTTCTTGGACTTAATTTTACAGGTGTAGATGATATGCAAAAAATCGCAAAAGGAATTGTTAATTATATCAAGAATTATCCAAATCCATTCAATCCGCAAACTACGATTTCATTCAGTTTAAGTCAAAAAGATATAAAAGATGTGAAGCTGGACATTTATAATATCAATGGTGAATTGATAAGGACTTTGGATTGTGTTGAGTCCTTCAACATAAAGTCCGAACCCACGAAGTCGGTTCACTCAATAATATGGAATGGAACAGATAACAATAGTAAAACAGTTCCAAGTGGTGTATATC
>QMNM01000316.1 GCA_003647765.1 Candidatus Cloacimonadota bacterium | reverse complement strand
CAAATCATAGCTCCGTAGGAGCGATATAAATCGCTTTAACCATTTTTACCCCATTAGAAATTTGGATTTTGATATTTTATTAGACATTCTTGCCCCGTTGGATAAGTTTTTCTATCCAATGGGGTGAATAATTAGTTATTTTCTGCATCCTTCAGTGTCTTTGGTCAGTGTTTTTCAGTGTGCTATTCTTTAAATCTCACATTCAATTTTTTAACAGCCCTAACTTCATCTAATCGTTTAATAGGTGTATTAGTTGGAGCATTTTTAAGCAACTGCGGATTTTGCTCTGCTTCTTTGGCAATATTTATCATTGCATCTGCAAACTTGTCTAATGTCTCCTTAGTTTCTGTCTCTGTTGGCTCTATCATCAGAGCTTCTGGAACAATCAATGGAAAATATACTGTTGGCGCATGAAATCCGAAATCCAATAATCTTTTAGCAATATCAATCGTATGCACACCATACTTATTGAAACTTGAGCCAGAAGCAACAAATTCATGCATTACACCTTTTTTATACTTCACATCATAATAATCTTCAATTTTTTTCATTAGATAATTGGCATTTATAACGGCATTTTCAGACACACGCTTTAATCCATTTTTTCCTAACATATAAAGATATACATAAGCCCGAATCATCTGTGATACATTACCGTAAAAAGTATGCACTTTACCAATAGTATTCTCTATTTCATAATTGAAATGATACTTATCATCTTTCTTTTCTATTTGAGGTATAGGCAGAAATGTCCTTAATTTATCTATGACTCCGATAGGACCGCCACCAGGTCCGCCACCTCCGTGTGGCGTGGAAAATGTCTTATGTAAATTAAAATGAACAACATCAAATCCAATATCACCAGGACGCACTATTCCTAATAATGCATTAAGATTCGCTCCATCAAGATACATAAAAGCACCAACATTATGTATAATCTCAGCAATCTCTTCAACTTGCTCCTCAAAAATTCCCAATGTATTTGGATTGGTCAACATAAAAGCTGCTGTGTCCTCATCAGCAACTTCTTTAAGTGCGGATAGGTCAATCATACCTTTATCATTGGATTTTATCTCAACAGTTTTATAGCCATTAAGAGTGCTGGTTGCTGGATTTGTTCCGTGAGCAGAATCAGGAAGTATGATATTTTTACGCGCATTACCATTCTTTTCATGATAAGCACGAATCATAGTAATTCCGGTAAATTCTCCTTGAGCACCAGCAACAGGTTGTAATGATACATCTGCCATTCCAGAAATCTCGGCTAACATATTTTTCAATTCATACATCAGCTTTAGAATCCCTTGTATTGTCTCTTCTGGCTGTTCTGGATGAAGTGCTGTAAATTTTGGTATGGCTGATAATTCATCATTGATTTTGGGATTATATTTCATTGTGCAAGAACCTAATGGATAAAATCCCTTTTCTATACAGTGATTGTAATTAGAAAGCTCAATATAATGACGCATTACATCTAATTCACTGACCTCTGGCAAATGAGGCGGTTCCTTCCTTAAATATTCAGCAGGAAAAATATCCTCTATTTTCCTGTCTATTTTCAGTTTAGGAAGTGTATAGCCAACTCTTCCTGGCTGGCTTTTCTCAAATATCGTTTTTGTTATCATATTCATCTCACTTTTTCTGCTTCCAAGATTGGAAACTGGAATAGGTTATTTACTTATGGAAAAAATATTTCCAATGCCAAATTATATGGAAAATTGATATAATTGCCATTGCAATACCAAATTCTACATGCCAAAAAAGAATGTTAAATGGCAAAGCTATTGTCAATCCCAAATTTACTCTGATAATCAAAAGGATTCCTAAAATACCAGATATAAGAAAACTTATCAAAAGCAGAACATTCCATATCTTTATATGAGTACCAAATCGTATAATCTTTCTCTTTGAAAGAATAGATGTGAGAATATACAGTAAAGTCAAAATTACTGAAATTGGTATAAGATGATAAATTCTTCTTTTAACTTTGGTTTTTGGTTCATTACCAGAAACAGGATTTTCATTAAGTTTTTGAGGTGACAAATCCTTAATTACAGTATCTTTGTTTGAAGCTTTTACTCTATTTTCTGGACTATATTGGGAATGATCACATATACTATCATTATCAGTATCAACATATAAACCACATTTGCCTGGAAATGGACAATTTGTCTCACGCATTGGGCAATCTTTCCAGCCATATAAAAAAGTAAATATTAAAATAAATATTACAAAAATAGAAAATTTTTTTATCATACTTTCTTTAATTTACAATAATTCTGTCAAATTTAGACATATAGCAAACCACGGTAGGGCGTAAAGCGTAATGCGTAGGGCGATACCAAAGATTATTTCTCTCTCTCTGTGGCAATGAAGAATATTGTGTGGAATGCTATCCGTATTTGGCTACTGATGAAACAAAAATCCAAAATAATTATTGAGAACTGACAGCCATAAATGAACTCTCCAAAGCAGGAATGAATTATATCCTACTCTGGAGAGTCAAGTCGCTTTTTGCATATTATCTCATTTTACTAACAACATCTTCTTTGTCGCACAATATCCATCTATCTTTATCCTGTATAGATAAATGCCACTGGATAATTCTCTATTTCTATCGTCTGTTCCATTCCAAATTACGCTGTGATGGCCAGCATTTTCCTTGTCATTAACCAATGTCTTTACTTTCTCGCCACGAATATTATAAATGCTGATTTCTACTTGTGTATCTCTTGGTAGTTGATATTCAATTTTGGTCTCTGGGTTGAATGGATTAGGATAGTTCTGTTCAAGTTCAAACACATAAGGAATTGTTTGGTCAGTTGGTTCGCTTTTGAATGCTATTTTTATCGGCTCATCTGGACT
>QMNM01000315.1 GCA_003647765.1 Candidatus Cloacimonadota bacterium | reverse complement strand
CGCGATTAAGTAAGAGATTAGGCGCGAACCAAACGCTAACTTTACAAACTCATCGCAAAAGATTTATAAAATGGATAAAAAATGTTCGCGTAAGTTCGCATAGTTCGTATAAGTTCGCGTCTGCAAGGTCGCAATTAAGTAAGAGATTAGGCGCGAACCAAACGCTAACTTTACAAACTCATCGCAAAAGATTTAATTTATAAAAAGGATAAAAAGTTCGCGTAAGTTCGCATAGTTCGTATAAGTTCGCGATTGCAAGATTAGTTTATCATGCCTCTGGCAGACAAACCAGACAGTTAATCAAATTATAACAATTCAACAGAGATACTTCCAAAGAATAAAATATCAGTGAATTATATGAAAATATTAGCAATTGAGACATCTACTTATTTTGGCAGTGTAGCTTTATCAGAAGGAAAAGAGATTATCGCTACCTATTCTCTTAATATTAAAAGTACACATTCAGAAAAAGTAATGCCTCTTATTTCGCAAATGTTAAATGATGTTCAAATTAATATTTCTCAAATAGGTACAATAGTTGTATCTATCGGTCCTGGCTCCTTTACAGGATTGAGAATTGGACTTGCAACGGCAAAAGGAATTGCTTATGTTAATAAGATACCAATAATTCCTATTTCCACTCTTAAATCTCTGGCTAATAATCTCGCATATCCTAAATATGATATCTGTGCATTGATTGATGCTAAAAGAAATGATCTTTACTTCGGACTATTCTCACCAACTTTAGAAGAGAAACATCCAGCTTGTGCTATCTTGCCTGAAAAAATAGGAAGTTTATTAAAGCAACCTGTAATTTTTGTTGGCAATGGATTTTCCCAATATAAAGAAAACATATTAAACAATCTAAATGTAGCATATAAGTTAGCACCTCCGCATTTGAATTTTCCAACAGCAACCTCATTAATTAGCCTCTCATTTGGAAGAGAACATATTTATAGTTTAGAAAGAATTTCCGAGATTCATCCTTTTTATATAAAAACTCAATGGTAGGCAGATTACTTTGGTTCTTGTATCTGTTTGATTGATACAAAAAATATATATCTATAACAGTTGATTGAAAGGAGAGTTATGAAAAATAACGAATTACAAAAGAATAGTATAATGGGGAAGAGGAACACAAGCTTTTCTGAATTGCAAGATATGAATATATCTGAACTTTACGAAGTTTCCAGATATTTTGGTGTAAAAAATTACAGTAGAGTTCAGAAAAATGAATTGATTTTCAAGATATTATCTGCACAGGCACAGCGGGAAGGTTTGGTTTTTGCTTGTGGAGTATTGGATTTGATGAAAGAGGGCTATGGATTTTTACGGTCGCCAGAAAATAATTATAATTCTGGGCGCAATGATATTTATATTTCTCAATCGCAAATTCATAGATTTTCGCTTAATACTGGTGCTATTGTTGCAGGTCCAGTACGCTCTCCAAAAGAAGGAGAAAAATATTTTGCTCTATTACGAGTAGAAGCTGTTAATAATTTGCCACCAGAAAAAATAGTAGAAAATTACCAGTTTGATAATTTAACACCACTGTATCCTAATGAAAAAATAAGACTGGAACATAATCCTAATGATGCTTCTACAAGAATTATTGACTTATTTACTCCAATTGGTAAAGGCCAAAGAGGATTGATTGTTGCCGCACCTAGAACAGGAAAAACAGTTCTATTACAAAAAGTAGCTACATCTATTCTAAAAAATCATCCAGAAATTTATGTTATAGTCCTGTTAATTGATGAGAGACCAGAAGAAGTTACAGAAATGCATAGAATAGTTAATGCCAAGAATTCCGAAGTAATAAGTTCAACATTTGACGAACCAGCACATAGACATACCAAGGTAGCAGAAATAGTATTAGAAAAAGCCAAAAGAATGGTAGAATGTGGACAGGATGTTGTAATTTTATTAGATAGTATTACTCGTTTAGCGCGAGCCTATAATATGACCATTCCTACTAGTGGAAAAGTACTATCTGGTGGAGTTGACTCTAATGCTTTACATAAGCCAAAAAGATTCTTCGGAGCAGCAAGAAATACAGAAGAAAGCAGCTCTTTGACCATCATTGCCACTGCATTAGTAAATACTGGTAGTCGTATGGATACAGTAATATTTGAAGAATTTAAAGGCACAGGAAATATGGAGTTAGTACTTGACCGCTCAATCAGCGATTTAAGAATGTACCCAGCAATAGATTTAGTAACATCTGGCACAAGACGAGAAGAATTATTGTTAACAGAAGAGGAACGAAATCGTATATTTGTATTACGCAATTACCTTAAATCAAAAAGCCCTTATGAAGCTATCGGATTTCTGAGAGCAAAACTATTGCAAACAAAAACAAATAAGGAATTTCTAGAATCAATGAGTAAGTAAATCTTCAAAAATTACACAGTGCAGTGTAAAGTTAGTTTTGATATATACATTCTATACTGTATTTTTTGGTGTTGATAGAGGCACATGATTTTAATCGTGGGTACGAAAGCGAAGAACTGATGTATTAACCATTTTAATGGTTTTTAAAACCGTTAAAACGGTTATGAATGTATCGTTCTGCATTAACCACACAACTGAAGTTGTGGGCTTCTGTCTATCAATTAGAATTTACTTTACAAAGCACTAACTTATTATTTGTAGTAAAACAGATGATTACACAAAAGCAAATAGAAAAGATTGTTAAAAGAATAATAAAGCATTATAGACCAGATAAAATCATTCTTTTCGGTTCTTATGCTTATGGTAATCCTACGGAACATAGCGACTTAGACCTGTTAATTGTGAAAAATAGTAATCTACCGAGATACAAGAGAGCAAGAGAGATTAGAAAATATCTGTGGGAGATTAGTGAT
>QMNM01000314.1 GCA_003647765.1 Candidatus Cloacimonadota bacterium | reverse complement strand
TTCCCACCGAGCAATATTTGCATCAAAATCCTATGCAGATAGACTGGAAGATGAAATTGCAGAGTTACAAGCAGATAATCTTGCTCATAGAACAGAGAAGAAAAGGGTTAAAAAGAATATGAAAAAGATAAACAGATTGAACAAGAAATTGGATGAAGAAAAAGACAAAGGAAGAGACATTGACCCGACTGAGCCTGATAAAGAACCATTACCTTGCTATTTTAATACAGGTTGTGGGCTTTATACTGATGGTATTACAAACATTGAAATAGTAGATGATGAGATTAAGTTAGTGAAATGGCATAGGGATACGGCAAAAAAGCCTCGGTTTGAAGTATATGAGGAAGAGAAATTGTGTGAAATGATTGACAGCATTAAATAAAAAATATTTTGATATAGAATAAATTATACGAATTAACTTATGATGAAGTGAAGATAGTAGACCCGAAAATAGATGATGTTCTATCTTCTTTGGGATTAACCAAAAATGATATTAAATGGAAAAATATACTACGAGATGGAACAGTTCAAAAGCACATCTAAATATATCTATTTCATTTCTAAATTTGAAACTTCCAATGAGCAATTTGCAGGTTTTGTAGATGATGATGGTTATGAGATAGAAGATTATTGGATAATTTCTGGTGGTATTATGCCCAAATCTTCAATTGGTTGGCAATATCAAGCTAAATATAATATACTTGCACCGAACGATTGGGACTTGTCAAAACAACCATATTGGATAGATTCTTATTCAAATTTTATTTATGGGCCTGTAACTTCTATTTGTTGGTTTGAAGCTTATGCGTATACAAATTGGTGTGAATGTGAACTGCCTACATATAAGCAGGTAAAAAAATTGCCAAAAAGGAAGATATGAAAGACAAGTATCTTAGTATTATGCCTGTTTGTTCTTATGCCTCTAATAATGGCACTTATTCAGTTCAGCATTTAAAATCAAATGTTGGAGAATGGTTACAAACAACCCTAGATATTTTATTACCATCTTGTCCTGGATGTAGGGAAGTGTATTTTATTATCAATAGCTTTCTTGAGATGTATAAGAATTTAGAAAAGAGAGCAGTTTGTCCATTGTCTCGGAACAAATTATTAGGATTTAGGACTGTTGCTAAAATTCCTAAAAAGCAGTATTAGTGTTAAACATTACCAAGTAATAGAACACTGATTACACTGATTAATTTTTTAATTTTTATCCGTGTATATTTCGTGTCATTTGTGGAATCTGTGTTCTATTCTTGCTATGGCTTGTTAATGATGTCTTCTGATTTTTTTCGCTCTAAATTTCCATAATTTCTTTATTTTTCTTTTCCACAGCTGTATCTATTTCTTTTGTGAATTCGTCAGTGATTTCCTGAATTTTCTTCAAGCCCTTTTCCTCATCATCCTCAGTAATATCACTATCTTTTTGCAATTGCTTTATCTGTGCATTTGATTCCCTGCGAATATTACGAATAGCAATCTTCCTCTCTTCACCCATCTTCTTCACATTTTTTACTAACTCTTTTCTGCGCTCCTCAGTTAAAGATGGAAATGGAAGCCGAATTACATTACCATCATTATTAGGAGTAATGCCTATGTCCGAGGAAAGTATAGCTTTTTCTATTTTCTCTAACATCTTCTTTTCCCATGGACGAATCACAATCAATCTGGCTTCAGGAATGCTTATTGTACCTACTTGATTAACTGGAGTGGGCTGGCCATAATAATCCACCCTAATATCTTCCAACAAAGATATATTTGCTAGTCCAGTTCTGACTTTCATTAACTGATTTTTAAATGATTTTATACTATGTTCCATTTTGGCTCTAGTTTCTTTATAAATAGTGTCTAACATAATTTTATCCTTCCGAGTGTATTAGAGTTCCTATCTCATCAATATAAATGGCCTTTTTTATATTTCCCTTAATTTTGACATTAAATACTTTTATTAACAATCTATTATCCATTGCTAAAGATACAGCTGTTAAGTCCATTACTTTCAGTTTATTTTGCAATATTTGTTTGTAAGATATTTGCGGATAAAATATTGCCTGTTTATCTTTTTTTGGGTCAGTGCTGTATACTCCATCAACTTTTGTAGCTTTTAGCATTAAATCAGCATTTATTTCACAAGCACGAAGCACAGCTGCTGTATCAGTAGTGAAAAAAGGATTTCCTGTGCCACCAGCAAAAATAGCAATTTTTTTCTGCGATAAGATTTTGTTAGCAATATTTGAATTAAACACAGGAAGAATACTGTTCATGTCCACAGAAGAAAATGCCTGATTAGGAATTCCCATATTAGTGAATTTATCAGCTAATATAATTGAATTTTGAATTGTAGCAAGCATTCCAATTTTATCAGCATTTATACGAGCCATTCCTGCGGCTAATGGTGAAGAAGCCCGAAAAATATTACCACCACCTATAACTATTCCAATCTCAATACCACATTGATAAACTTCTATTATGTCTTCAATAATCTGATGAATAGCAGAATTATCTATACCAAATTTCTGATCACCAACTAATACTTCACCACTTAATTTTAATAAGATTCTTTTTATGTTTTGATCCATAAGCTAACCTTGGAATTCACCTACCAAAACGAAACTGGCAGATTAACCAAACTATCTGAATTTTAACTGGCATAATAACGGTTAGTTAAATGTCGCATTCAGTTTTGGGCTAGACTGCTTTCTATTATAATATTAAATGAGTCCACTCTAAAAATATTAAAATGGTTAAAATGAATTTATTGAGTTCTCTTACCTACAACTGAAGTTGTTGGCTAACTCACTATCTCTTATATGATTAGCCCACAGTTTTAACTGTGGGTAAAATGTAAAAAAAAAACCTAATTTTAACCCCTTCAG
>QMNM01000313.1 GCA_003647765.1 Candidatus Cloacimonadota bacterium | reverse complement strand
GATACTTCTTAGCAGCCCAATCATAAAGTTCAGCTAAAAGTTCCTCTTCTTCAACTTCATCCCAACGAGTATCTATAACTCTCATTTGGTTTTCAAGTTGAGTCTGTATGTATATCAACTTGCTTCTACAGCTTTCAAGAGAATATCCATCTCTTCTTTTCTCTCTTTATCAGACTTCGCCCATTGGTCATTAACGATAAAAGGTATTCCACCTTTTTTACCTCGTTCAGAAATATTAACATCATAATCAAGAAGCACTTGTAGTAATGCTTGAATATAGATTTCTTGTTGCCAACCTGGATTTCTATGTTGTTTCCAATCATAATCTTTAATCCAATCATACAGATTATCTTGATTATCGTCAAGTAGTTTAGTTATCTCATCTGGTGTAGAAAGTATATCATAATGTTCACTATACTTAACACCTATTCTACCAAATACTTCTGACCGTAAATCCATACCATCATCACCATCTAAGGCTCCACATCCAAACCAGCCCATTAGAAGCTCTCGTTTATATCCATAAACATAAAATATGTTAGTAGAAATGAAGTTACTGCGTCAGTATCATTATCTTCTTCAAATAACCAACTAAATACATCTTCAAATTTAATACGAACAACAGCAATATCTTCTTCTGGAAGTCCACCACCCTCATTAACTTTCATACTCTCATCAACTTCTACGATATAAGTGTAAGAACGAGTTCCTTGAGTTCCAACTGAACTTCTAAGAACTTTAAGAGCTTTAATAGTTTCTAAAGGTGCATCATATCCACATTCTTCAAGAATCTCTTCTTTAACGATTTGATCAATTGGAATATTTTTATCAACTAATCCAGCTGCACATTCTACAACTTCACCCGTAATCTTATTAATTCTTTTCTGAAGTGTTGAATCATTAATTCCAGCGATTTTGGCTTGTGCAGTCACTTCTTTAATTTTATTTACAAGAAATGGAATGCGCACTTGCTTGACTACTATAATTTCCTCGGTTTCTCTATTAATAATAAGAGCATGAACTGAGTCATGACCATTAATCATCTCCCAATATTTTGGTTCTGATTGACCTTCAACTGATGCTACTACTAATTGTGTGGGAACAAATTTTGCTTTTTCAAGCTCTGCAGTGCTAGTAATGGTTACTTTTTTAAGTTTCTTTTCCATATTAATCCTTATATTTGTAGTGATTATACCATATTAAACTTTAAGGTTTGCTTAGATAACATATTCTGGATTGGTTTCGGCGAGGAGTTCAAGTTCTCTCTTTACCTCTTCATTGGCTTCTGGTAAATCCATTAAATCATCACAAAAATACTTACTATCTTTTAGTCCAATATTCCAAATTTGTCTCATTGTTTTTATAGCATTAATCTTTCTATTGGAGGTAATGAATCGTAGCATTTTCACATAGAGCATTTTATTTGGATTTTGCCAATCGAGGTTTAGTGCTTCACCAAATCGGGTGGCTAATTCTGGATTGAGGTCAAGACTTGCATACCAAGCTCTTTCAAACTCTATGGAAGCACCAATCTTATTTTCAAGAGCATAAGCTCGTAAATCTTCATATGTTTGATAAGTTAATTGGGATAGACCTTTCTCTTTAATACAAGTATTATATCCTGGGATTTGAAGTATCAATTGCATTCTCATCCAAGCATATCGACCTGGTTCAGGCATTTCTGGGATGTACTTAAAGTTCAATTGAATCAACCATTTCCATTACTTGTTCTTTGGTGACAAAACCATCTCCAATCATTCCAATGAAAAAATTCTTGGCATTTTTCTTGGTAAGATTAGTTTCTATTACACCATTCTCTCTCTTGTAGTACTGTCGCCCTTGTTGTATGCAGATATAGTCATCTGGACGCTCCGCATCTGCTTTATCAATTAAAGCATTCTCAATTGTTACAAATTCAGCACACAGATTTATCCACTCGTCACTTTCGTGGTCTATATTATCATATAATTCATCCATTTTGTCGGATAATTCATTGTATTTTTCTTGTAATTCCATTATGCTACCTCCGCCATTTTTAGTAAGCTTTTCATAGTGTAATAAGCATCATTACCACCGTTATGTAAGAACTCTGGTTCTTCTTCCATAGTTTCCCTTACTACATTGGCTAAACTCATTTGTTGGTTCTTTAAGAGAGCATAAGGGGCATATTTTTGAGTATCAAGAACCTTTGTGTTCTCAAAATAACCACACTGTGATAGAAATGCTTTATCGTTGGCAAATGCATGTCCTACTAAATAATCTGAGCCTTGAACCAACGCTAAAACAGCTACTTCTACTAATTCTAATGGAAGTATCTGTGATTTACCATACTTGAAATCATCTTTATGGTCTGGAACATGTCTACCATTTCGTCTATCGTATTCTTCTAATACTACAAAATGATATACTTCTAATTTTTTTGATTGTGGGTTAAATAAACTAACACCAACTTCTGTAAGAATGCGAGATTGTTCGCAAAATTCTAAATCCATACAGAAAAGTTTAGTAGATTGTTTTACCATTTCATTTAGAGTGGTTAATCGTTGTGGAGCTTCTTCCATCTTCTTATCCCAAGCATAGTTTTTCTTTAATTGTTTTTCTGCTCGTTTGATTTTTTTGAGTGCTCTGCGATGCTTTCTAAGTAGGGTTATATCCTCAATAGAATATAGCATATAATGGACATTAAAGAGTCTTTCAACCTCTTGCACTTCTTCTAATGGAAAAAGTAAATATTCAGCTTCTAAATCTTTGATTTTTTGTTTTAATTCTTGATACACTAAAACCCCTTTTTATTTTTGTTATTACATTATACTGTAAGTAGACTTAAATAAAGCTTGAGTTAAATAACAAGTTCTGGAAAAGTTTTTGCTAGTCTTGCGAGTT
>QMNM01000312.1 GCA_003647765.1 Candidatus Cloacimonadota bacterium | reverse complement strand
GACTCGGGTTCTTTGAACTCGAGTCGGGTTTCACGGTTGAAAAATGCCAAATTTTCAATTAAAACTCCGTTAGGAGTAATATATTTGTAAAAAACTGTGACAAGAGAAATATAGAACTCCATAGGAGTAACATATTTATATTGTCTGAAAATGGATAATCCTGTATAAGTATTCTGAGATGCTTTAGTTAATAAATCATTCACCACTACTTCTGGGGAACTACCGAAGTTTTAACAAAGTAGGGTGTGCTATTTGTTTCTTTTTCTTACAAAGACAACAATTGCTCCTAACAATAAGAGATATGCTATTATATGCCCACATAACGAAATATAATAATTTTTATAAAATGTTTCTGGTCTAAATACGAAATGGACAATATGCTTTCCTGCTTTATCAATATAAATAGACCGTAAAATATGATTGGTCTTATAAATTTCCACCTCTTTATCATCAACATAACATTTCCAACCTTTTGGATAATATACCTCCGAAACTACTAACAAGGACGGTTTATCATTATACACTTCATACATCATCTCATTAAACGATGCTTTCTTGACTTTCACAAAACTACTATCTGGACTTTGTATATTATGGATTATTTCTTTTTCTAAAATCGCTGTTTTGAAAGCGTCAAAATTTCTATCATTCAAAGCAGAAAATCGTTTCTTTCTATCACTAATGACCTTATAATTTCCTACAAACCATGCTGGTTTTACTTTTTTATATTGATATACCATAACCGGGTTTTTCTTTTTGCCATTATAGAAATATGGTTCCAAATCTCTATAAGGAATCTGCGAATTTGAGATAATATACTTACAATTCAGCATTTTTAGAATGTTCCAATTGATGGGTAATTGTGGGTCAGTTCCTTTGTATAGGCAATTTTCAATAATATCTTGATAAATTCTCAATTTTGCCGCATTATATCCACCAATAGAATTATGATAATATGACCAATCATTATTATTAAATGGATTATCTGTAATTGGAAATATACGATAATAAGTAGTATCTTGTAGAATTGCATTATCAGTAGAGGATTTTCTGAAATGTCTTTTTTCCAAGTAATCTATATTGCTCAATTTTCCCTCAGCCTTTAATGTGTATGGAATCTGGTCTATCAAAAGTAAGGGAACTAATAAGGCCATAAATAATATTGGCTTTAATTTTTTATTAACAATTAGTAAGCATAGACCAGATGTAAGTAATGCGAATAGTATCAATCGCCAGCCGTCACTTTGCATCATATCTTTGCGCGCGGATTGATATAGAGGATGATTATAATTTTCGCTTTCACCTGCCTTTTCAAAAGAAAAACTATTGCCAAATATCTGTGGAACAAGTCCTAAAATAAGCATAAAAATAGCGATGCCAATAATAATTTGCTGGATTTTTTTTCTGTCTTTATCTTGAATTTTCAGCAGTCTACTTACACCAAATCCTGCCCAGATTACAATAATCAATTGCATTATTACTGAAATCATTGCTGGCACACGAAATTTATTAAAATACGGAATGTATGTAAAAAATAGATTATAAAGCAAAGGGAAATGCCTTCCAAATGATAAAAATAAAGAAAGCAAAAAAAGTGCAAATAGTGTTTTTATCAATCCATTTTTGAAGTTCAAAATCAATCCTAAAATAGCCATAAATAATAAAACGACGCCAATATATTCATAAGCTTGTGTAAATGGCATATGTCACCAATAACCTGGAATTTGCCGACCTTTTAATTCTGGCACTTTATTACCTGTATAAATTTCACCGGAGATTCCACCGAAAAATCTTGGCATTACAAAACATAGCATCTCAGCTGGATGTAATGACCATTTGGTTGCATAATCCATATCAAGTCCTGTTGAGCCCTTTTCTCCAGTTCCTCCGCGAATAGAATATGGAGTATACTCGCCAGTTACAAACAATGGCTGTGCAGTCATCATTATTATTAAACCAGAGCCTATTATTATTAAAATCAGTTTGATGAGAAATTCTTTAGTCCTCTTTTCTGCAAGCATTTTTATCAGATAATAAAGCCCAACAAACACCAAAATCATTATCTGATAAAAAATAATTTGATAATGCTGTGTCCGAATCTGCACAGAAAAGGCAAAGATAAATCCTATTAACCATAAGAGATTTTTCTTATTTAGAAATGAAATAAAGAAAAAGGTTACAAGCGGAGCATACATTATTGGACGGAACTTGGCAAAATGACCTATGCTCAATAACGACATATAATGCGGAATAAAAATAAAACCGAGTCCTCCAAATATGGCAGATAGATAACCTAATTTAAGAAATCGCAAAAGTAAGAACATTCCAATAAAGCCAATCAGATAAAGCCAAATGTATGTATATAGTATTTTACCAAAAGTTTTGTTTAAAATTGTATCAAAATTAAATGCTTTCCCACCGATACGATGGTAAATTGGCATTCCAGAAAATACAGGTGGATTCCAAAGTGCAGTTTTACCTGTTTGCTTTTCAAATTCTATTCTCTGATGAGAACTTCCTTTTGAACCGATTACATCCACTCCACCAGGACGCATTCCTTGAAAAGCCATTGGACTAAAGACAATCAATAATAATAAAAATACAAGGCCAAAAGTGATGAGATTTTTTTGATATTCTTTTAATTGTATTGTAGGTTTTTTTTCTTCGGTTTCCTTACTTGTTTTAATTTCTTTTTTTTTCTTTTTAGCCATTTATACCTCCTGGTGAATTAGTAAATTGGTTAATTGGTAATCAGTTTCCAATTTACCAGTTCACCAATTTAACTAAAACTACTTTTTCAGTTTTTTTAGAACAAATTTCTTAACCTTTTTTGCAATTTCATAAGCTTCATTTGCTTCTTCCAATTCAGGAATATAAAAATCATCT
>QMNM01000311.1 GCA_003647765.1 Candidatus Cloacimonadota bacterium | reverse complement strand
TCTCTTTCCAATAAACAGTATCTTCCCAATAAACAGTAAGCCACAAAATTACACAAAAAAACACAAAAATATTATGGCATTTGATATAGACCTAATATGAAAATAAACAGATTCAGGGCTATAGGGCATTATAATCCAATTCTGATAATCACTTAAATCAATTTCTTGACAATACAATGACTTTTTGAAGCTTGATGTAATCAACTACAAAGGTATTGTTACGCAACGAAATGTTCATCGCTAAATCAACAATGTTCACTACCAATTCCATAGGAGATTTATGAAACAATTTATTTTAATATTCCTGATTTTAATTAATTCACTTCTAAAAGCAGAGGATTTCCATCCATTAGATGTTTTAGAAGAGACGCATCTGGACTCTGCACTTGCAAAAATTAAAATGACCCGTGAGGATTTGACATTTAATCTAACCTTCACAAAAAAGGATAGTTTCCGCTTATCTCTGATTGATAAATTATTCAAAACACCTCTGAAAACTTATAGCTATGCAGATTCCATTGCTGAATATCACTTTGTGAATTTCTCTAATTTGGACTCATTACTGATTTACGATTTTTCTTTATTAGATTTAAAAACCAGCTTTCGTTCTGCAACTTCCTCAGATACAAATTTAACTTTTCCAGAGATTCATCCTACTAATCAAAAAATTATAAGTGAAATAGTTTCAATCCTAGCTTTGATAATGACCAATCTTGATTCTGCTTATTCCAATTTCACACAAGAGGATTTGGAATTTATCCAAGAAAATGCACCGGGACTCTTTCAATCCGAAGAAGACATTGAAGATAAGACATTATTGGAACTAAAACAAAATGAAGAAGAGAGCAGAAAAATTAGTAAAAAATTTGGCAGAACCGCTCTAAAATTGAATAGAGAGAAATTGCTTAGAGCAGGATTATTAACAGCTAATTTAGTAACAAAAATAGAAGAGATTGTTGATACATCACCAGATTCATCCTTCTTTGACGACCAATTTATATATCAGACCGAATATGGAAAAATTGCAATCAATCCAAAAAATAAAATAGAGGATTACATTTTTGTAATAGATTATAATGGAGATGATTTTTATAATTATGTGCCTGATACTTCCGATAGTTTATATATCCAAAAGCAGATGCAGAAGAAGTTCTCTGTGGTTCTTGATTTTTCTGGCAATGATATTTATCAAGGTGAAAACTTCTGTCAAGGAGGTGGATTTTGGGGTATTGATATGCTAATTGACTATGATGGACATGACTTGTATAAAGCAAAAAATTGTTCGCAAGGCACAGGATATTTCGGCATTGGTATTTTAATAGACAAGCATGGAAATGATAATTACATTGCAGAGACATTAACACAAGGTGCAGGTGCTTATGGATTGGGATTATTATTAGATAAGCAAGGAAATGATAACTACCAATGTACACTTTATGGTCAAGGATTTGGCTATTGTTGGGGTTTTGGTGCATTGATTGATAAACAAGGCAATGATAATTACACTGTTGTTCAAAAGCTTGTAGATATACTTCGTTATGATGACCATTATGAAAGTTTATCCCAAGGATTTGGCTTGGGCAGTCGTCCTTACTATTCTGGTGGAATTGGTATTCTTGCTGATGAGCAAGGAAATGACCATTACAATTCTGATATTTATGGACAAGGTTCTGCTTATTGGTTCTCTTATGGCAGTTTGGTAGATAAAAAGGGTAATGATAATTATAATTCATATCAATACGCTCAAGGCTCAGGTGTGCATTTAGCATTCGGCACTTTGATTGACTATTATGGAATGGATACTTATTCTGCCAAAGGTGTATCACAGGGCTGTGGACATGACTATGCTTTTGGTGGCCTTTTTGACTTTCAAGGTGATGATAATTATATTTGTTATGATTTATCGCAAGGTGGTGGAAATGCTGACGCTATCAGTATATTTATTGATTGCAATGGTGATGATGGTTATATTGCCAAACGCACAAACACAATGGGATATTCTGATAAGCGAAGGGGCTTTGGCTATATTGGAATTTTTATGGATTTAAATGGCAATGACTTTTATGGCTCTCCATTAGGCAATAATAATGATTTCTGGATTCATTCTACTTATGGCATTGGCATGGACTCTAAAAATAGTTATTTAGACAGTATTGCACCTCCAAAAAAATATGATATGAAACCTGCTGACGAAATATTGGGAGATGATATAGAAACATTATTTATTCAAGCATCTGCTGCTTCACAAAAATTCCAGTATCTTGTTAAACCAGCAAGAGAAAAAATTATTGCAATGGGTGATTCTGCTATGCCTTTTTTAGTTGATAAATTAGATACGGAAAGTGCAAGAGAATCTCATGCCTTATATAATATTATACCAAAAATTGGCATACCAGCTGTTCCGTATTTAGAAAAAATCCTCCAAGATTCTGTTGCAAAAAAGATAAGATACTCTATTATTTTATTAGGAAAAATCAAAGATACAACTAGCTTTCATATTTTAGCAAAATACGCAAATGACAAGAATCCTTCTTATCGTAAGGAAACAATTAAGGCATTAGGAAATTTGGAAGATGAAAGGGCGATTCCTATACTTATAAATGGACTAAAGGATAGCATTACTTCTATCCGTAGAGAGAGTGCCATTGCATTACAAAAGATAAATAATGAAACCGCAATCATACCTTTAATTAAAGCAACTGCGGATAAATATCAGGAAGTTAGATATTCAGCACAAGATGCATTAGTGAAAATTGGAGAGCAATCAACAAAAATAATTAAAACAATGTTTGACCAAATGCCTGTAAGTTCACAAAAGCATTTAATATCTGTTTTAGAAAATGTGCAAACGAAGAAAAATCAGAAATTTCTAAAAAAAAGATGAAAAATTATCCTGAATTTTAATCTTT
>QMNM01000310.1 GCA_003647765.1 Candidatus Cloacimonadota bacterium | reverse complement strand
GTTTTATTCAGTAAAATACAGGATTACAAATCCTGTATGATCAAGTATGTCTATGTATTGTCCTACGGAGTTTTAACAAAATGGATGAGAAATAGAACGCGTATTACACTGATAACACGGATAAAAAATATTATAATAAAAATCTGTGAAAATCTGTATAATCCGTGTTATGTGTGTTCTATCTTTATAGTATTACACAGTAGCAACCTAATTTGACAAAGTAATAGTAATTTTCAAACTATAATTATTTTTACATAAAACTAAACTCATAACCTATTATATTTTGGAGAATTAGTATTTTAATTTAACTAATAAGTCAACTTGTTCTACTTGCATTGATCTCATCTTAATTGAACTATAATGAACTGATAGTATGTGATTTGCATGTTGGACTAAATACGTTTCAAAAATAATTGGAGTAAAAAATGGATATTAACGAAAAGATATTCCATATACAACAAATGCGTGAGAAGGCTCTTTTAAGTGGTGGACAGGATAAGATTAACCGTCAACATAAGAAAGGCAAATTCACTGCTCGCGAAAGAATAGAGATGTTACTTGATGAGAACAGTTTTGAAGAATTTGATATGTTTGTAACACATCGGCTTTCTAGTTTTGGGATGGAGCATAAGAAGCCACTTGGAGATGGTGTAATTACTGGATATGGCACAATTGAGGGACGGCTTGTGTACGTATACTCACAGGATTTCACTGTTTTTGGTGGATCATTATCAGAGACATTTGCAAAGAAGATTTGTAAAGTAATGGACATTGCAATGAAAGTAGGTGCTCCTATAATTGGTCTTAATGATTCTGGCGGAGCAAGAATTCAGGAAGGTGTGTTAAGCTTAGGTGGTTATGCAGATATTTTCCTGAGAAACACTCTTGCATCAGGTGTAGTTCCTCAAATTTCTGCAATTATGGGTCCATGTGCAGGCGGTGCTGTCTACTCACCTGCTATTACGGACTTTATTATTATGGTAAAAAATACAAGTTATATGTTCCTTACAGGTCCGAAAGTAATAAAAGCAGTAACAAATGAAGAAGTTGATCCAGAAACACTTGGTGGTGCAATAACTCAAAGTAGCCGTAGTGGAGTTTCACATTTTGCAGCAGAGAATGAGCAAGAGGCAATTTTATTGATCCGTAAGATTTTATCTTATTTACCACAAAATAATATGGAAGAGCCACCAGTAGTAGCGTGTTCTGACTCAATAGATAGAACTGACGATGAATTAAATTATATTATTCCTGAAAATCCGAGCAAATCCTATGATGTAAAAGAAGTAATTGAAAAAATAGTTGATGATGGAGAGTATTTAGAAGTACATCGGAGTTATGCTCAAAATCTTGTAGTCGGATTTGCCAGATTGAATGGAAAATCTGTTGGAATAGTTGCAAATCAGCCCAAATATCTTGCAGGAGTTCTTGATATAAATGCATCCTTAAAAGCATCTAGATTTGTCCGTTTCTGTGACAGCTTTAACATACCTATCTTAACATTGGTTGATGTTCCAGGATTTTTACCAGGCACTGCTCAGGAATTCGGCGGTATTATAAAACATGGTGCAAAACTCTTATATGCTTATGCTGAAGCCACTGTTCCTAAAATTACAGTCATTTTGCGTAAAAGTTATGGCGGAGCATATTGTGTAATGAGCTCAAAACATTTAAGAGGAGACATAAATTACGCATGGCCAGAAGCAGAAATTGCTGTTATGGGGGCTGAAGGAGCAGTTGAAATCCTATATCAAAAAGAAGCAAAAACACATAAAGATCCCAAAGCATTTCTTAAAGAAAAAGCATTAGAATATAAGAAGAAATTCGCAAATCCTTATGAAGCTGCTCGGTATGGCTATATAGATGATGTAATTGAACCTAAAAGAACAAGATTTCGTATTATCAGAGCATTAGAGATGCTGGCAACTAAAAAGGATAATATACCATTTAGAAAACATGGAAATATGCCTCTGTAGTTCAAGAAATCAAGAAAACAAGAAGTTTAAAATCGTCATAGAGAGAAGGATAATCTCTGTATCTCTATGGCATAGGAGTATAAATGGATACAGCTAATATAACCACTCAAGGTATAGCCATTGTTGTTCTTGGTATGGGTGTTGTTTTTGCCTCTCTTGTTGTTATCTCTATAGTTTTTCAGATATTCAATAGTATACATCGTAGAAAAGAGGAAAAAGCCGAGCAATCAGTACCTATAACACATAAAAAAATGACAAAGGAACAATTAGCCGCTGTAATGATTGCTTTGCATCTTTATAATGAAGAAGTAGAAGAATATGGCAAACAAATTCTTACATATAAAAAACTTACACGGTCTATGTCGCCATGGAAACTATCAGACAGATTCGTAAGAAATAGAAAATGGATGGAGTAATGTAATGAAAACTTATACAATTATTGTAAATGATAAAGAGTATAAAGTGGATATTGAGCAGTACTCTGCTTATAATGCAAAAGTAAAAATAGATAATGACGAATTTAGTATTAAAATAAAGGAACCTGATAAGAGATTAAAAATTCCTCGTATTGTTAGAAAACCAATTATTCCATCATCAATACCACAACCGCGTAGAACAGAGACGCCTGGTAGGGATTTAAGTAAAGGACTTGTAACTGCTCCTATACCAGGAAAAATACTACAATTATTTGTTAAACTTGGAGATGAAGTAAGGACTGGCCAAACATTGTTGATAATGGAAGCTATGAAAATGGAAAATGAAATTTCTGCACCAATTAATGGTGTAATAAAAGAAATATATGTTAATATGGAAAGTGATGTATTGGAAGGTGATAAATTGTTGTTGATTGATTGAAAGATTGAAAGATTAAAAAGATTGAAAGGAAAATAGTGAAAAATTTAGTAATATTATTATTTTTCATTTTATTACTTAC
>QMNM01000309.1 GCA_003647765.1 Candidatus Cloacimonadota bacterium | reverse complement strand
TTTTATTTGACATTAGAAATTAGGATTTTGAAATTAAAAATATAATTTTTTTGAATACCAGAAAATTTATGCTCTATCACTTACTTTTTATTTTCTATTTCTTTTTTTACTATACTAATAAAATCTGACACACAAAAACTTCCTAAATCACCTTTAAGATGACGACGAACTGATACAGTATTGTTTGCCTTTTCTTTTTCACCAACAATTAGCATATATGGAATTTTTTTTGTTTCTGCATCTCTAATTTTATAACCTAATTTTTCGCTGCGCGTGTCAATTTTGACTCTGATATTTTCATTACTAAGACGATTGCATATTTCTTTTGCATAAGATATATAATGTTCACTAATAGGTATAATTTGAACCTGTTGAGCTGCTAACCATATAGGGAAATTGCCAGCATAATGTTCTATCAACATTCCGAAGAACCGTTCTAAAGAGCCGAGCAAAGCACGATGCACCATATATGGACGATGTTCCTTGCCATCTTCACCAATGTATGTCATATTAAAGCGAGATGCTAAATTGAAATCAAACTGAATAGTAGTGCATTGCCAGGATCTGTCCAGAGCATCCTTTATGTAAATATCAATTTTTGGACCATAAAATGCCCCGCCTCCCTCGTCAATATTATATTGAAATCCTCTTACTTCTAAAGCAACTTTCAATGTCTCGGTAGCTTTTTCCCAATCCAATGGCTTCCCAATACTTTTCTCCGGCTTGGTTGATAAGAAAAACTCATACTTATCAAAACCAAATGACTTTAACATATATAATGAAAAATCTAATAGCTTAATAATTTCATCTTGTAATTGTTCAGGAGTGCAAATCAAATGGGCATCATCTTGTGTAAAGCCGCGCACTCTCATCAATCCGTGTAAAACGCCAGAGAGCTCATACCGATAAACCGTGCCTAATTCAGCATATTTAATTGGCAGATCCCGATAGCTGTGTAGCTCTGAATTATAAATAGCAATATGAAAAGGACAATTCATCGGTTTTAGATAATAATCTTCTCCTTCAATATTTAGTGGTGGATACATACTTTCTTTATAGAAATCTAAATGTCCACTTGTCTGCCATAATGAACCTTTACCAATATGCGGAGTGTAAATCAACTCATACCCAGCTTTATAATGTTCTTTTTTCCAGAAATTCTCAATAATATCACGAATCCTTGCACCATTAGGAAGCCAGTGTACTAAACCTGCACCAATCTGGTCATATGTAGCGAACAATCCAAGTTCTTTCCCGATTTTACGATGGTCACGCTTTTTTGCCTCTTCTAATTTCTGTAAATAATTCTCCAATTCCTTCTTTGACTGGAAAGATATTCCATAAATACGATGAAGCATTTTATTCTTCTCATTGCCACGCCAGTATGCTCCAGAAGTATGTAGCAACTTTATCTCTTTAATCATATTCGCATCAGGTAAATGAGGTCCCAGACATAAATCAATAAACTCACCAGATTGATAAAAAGTGATTTGTTCATCTTCAGCAAGCTCTTTAATCAGTTCTACTTTGTATTCATTCTTATCCTTGAAAAAGTCAAGTGCCTCTTGTTTGCTCACTTGCTTTCTGATAAATGGTTCGCCTTCAAAAGTTATCTTTTTCATTTCAGCTTCAATTTGCATTAAATCCTCATCTGTGAATGGCTTCTCCGTGTCAAAGTCATAGTAAAATCCATTTTCAATCGCTGGCCCAATAGCAACTTTTACATTTGGAAATAATCGTTTCACTGCTTGAGCCATAATATGAGAAGTGCTATGCCAGTAGACACTTTTGCCTTCTTTATCTTTAAATTTGTATAAAAATATTTCACAGTCATTGGTGATTGGTCTATTTAAGTCATACATCTGATTATTAATTTTAGCAACGAGGATTTCTTTTGCTAATCCTTTACTAATGCTCTCAGCAATTTGGTAAGGAGTAATTCCGTATTCATACTCTTTTATTGAACCATCAGGGAATTTTATTTTCATAACACAATCCTTTCTTTTTTAGCTTTTGAACTGATTGAAATTTTTTTATCAGTATGTAGTTAAGTAATTATTAAACAGGACTTTCGCAGAATAGTAATTTTGTTATATTAAGATTATTAAAAAGTACAAGTATAATTGCGAGTAGATAAATCCACACGCTAAGTCAAAAAAGCGTTCTAAAGAGCCATATTCAAAGGACGCTTTAGCGTTCTTTTATTGACTCAGCGTCGGTGTTTACACCGTCGCAGCATCTTTTGATATTGCACTTACTTTAACAATGATTTTGCAATAACGATTTTTTGAATTTCGCTTGTGCCTTCATAAATTTCCAGGACTTTAGCGTCACGATAAAATCGCTCTACTGAATAATCCTTTGTATAGCCAATACCTCCAAGAATCTGCATTGCCATTCTTGCACAATCAACAGCAATGGTTGAGGCATAATATTTAGCAATAGAAGATTGAAGAGAGAAACGAGCAACACCTCTATCCTTCATATCTGCTGATTGATAAACAAGTAATCTGGCTGCTTCTATTTTTGTAGCCATATCTGCTAACATTGCTTGAATGAGCTGGAATTCGCTAATTTTTCTGCCAAATTGTGTTCTCTCTTTGGAGTATTTGATTGCTTCTTCAAAAGCAGCTTGAGCTATACCAACTGCTTGAGCACCAATGTCAATTCTGCTAACATCCAATAATTTCATAGCAGTTTTAAATCCATTATTCTCTTCGCCTAATAGATTATCTTTTGGCACAATGCAATCTTCCATTACTATCTCTGTATTTGCTGTAGCTCTCATACCCATCAGATTCTCATGTTTGCCTACACTAAAACCAGAAAATCCATTCTCTACTATAAAGCAACTCATACCTTTATGTTTCTTCTCTTTATCCGTATAAGCAAATACTATTATAACTTCTGC
>QMNM01000308.1 GCA_003647765.1 Candidatus Cloacimonadota bacterium | reverse complement strand
ATTTGCTGGAAAAAGAAAAGGTTCAACTACCAAGTGTAATATTGATGTTGTTTCACTTGAACAGTACATGGAACTGAAAGAACAAAATTTTGAGTTTGACGGACAATCATATCTTTTTTGGGAATATATGAGAGTATTAACAGCTTTAAGAGAAATTAATCCAGATGTTAAGTTCTTGCTTGAAAATGTGATTATGACAAAGAAATGGCAAGGTATGTTTGATGATGCAATTGGGATTACACCAATTATGATTAACAGTTCTCTCGTTTCGGCACAGAATAGAAAAAGACTGTATTGGACGAATATTTCCGTAGATAATCAACCGACCGACAAGGGTATATTATTAAGGGATATTTTAGAGGTTTCTGATGTTTCTGCGTATGAGTTCAATGAAGCAAGAATTGATAGGTTTGAGGAAACGATTAAAGACAATCCAAGTGCTTCAACTAATGGTATTTGTCAGCTTAATAATCCAAAACACTCACAGCAACGGATTTATGGAATAGATGGTAAATCTCCGACTTTAATGGCTGGTAATCTTGGTGGTGGTAAAGAACCTTGTAAGATTAAGTATAAATGTGGTGCTTCAAGAGGCAGACAAACCACCGAGGGTTCTAAAGTATATACTCAATATATGGAAATTAGATCTGATGAAAAAACAAGCACCCTTACCACTGTTCAAAAAGACAACTATGTTATTAGTGATTGTGATTTAAGTGGTCAGTTCAATATGGAAGATTTTGGTATGGAAACAAATGATAAGAAATACACTTATAGGAAGTTGACACCAACTGAATGCGAACGATTACAAACAGTTCAAGACGGTTATACTCTTGTTCCATTTGGTAAGAGACAAATGTCTGATACTCAACGGTATAAAATGCTTGGAAATGGTTGGACTATTGATGTGATTTGTCATCTGTTAAAGAATGTCAACCAATCAATAGTTCCGGTTAAAGACTTAAATATTCTCTTTTAATCTCATATCAAAAATTCTATTATCTTTAGCTAAGACATAATCTGTTTTAGTTATTGCTTTTCCGGTTTCTTTAATAATGAAATTATCTGTTGTATATGGATTATAATACAATTCAACCAAGTCATATTTCGTCATATCAATATCATCACTATCTACCAAGAAACCACTCACTGTTGCATGAACATTCTTTCGTTTTTCCAAACGAACTCTATCTTGACCCTTTTTACTGATAACAAAAATAACGTCTTTCATTACTTGAAAATTATTTCTATCAATTACTTTTTGTTTGTATTTAATAGAGAACATATTCTTATGTAGATTTCTGTATATGTAATATCGTGCTTTACTCATATTTGTCCCTTTTTTATAGTTTATTATACAATTTTTTGTAAAATGTATTATATAAAATATACGGAGAGATTATGAATGTATTAAGTTTATTTGATGGTATGAGTTGTGGTAGAATAGCTTTGGAAAAAGCGAAAATAAAAGTTGATAGATATTATTCAAGTGAGATAAAAGAATATGCTATTGCTGTTGCTAACTTAAATTATCCACAAGATAAAGAATATCGCCTTGGAAATGTCCTTGAAATTAAAGGAGAAAACCTACCAAAGATTGATTTATTGATTGGTGGTTCACCTTGTCAAGATTTTTCTCAAGCCAATAAAACACGACTTGGTGATAAAGGCACAAAATCTGGATTATTCTACGAGTATGTTAGAATACTAGAGGAAGTTAAACCAAAATATTTCTTCTTAGAAAATGTCAGAATGAAGCCTGAACACCAAGACTTAATTAGTGAAGCTCTTGGAGTAGAACCTATAATCATAAACTCTGAATTAATTGCTCCACATTTAAGATATAGATTGTATTGGACTAATATTCCATTCGGTGCTATGCCAGTGGATAAAGGTTTGGAACTTAATGATATTTTAGAGGATGGTTATTCAGATAGAAAGAAAGCAAGAACATTATTAGAAAGTGATTCAAGACCTCTTGCTACTCCTATTAAGATGCTTCATAGATATTGGAATAAAGGTTTCACGACATTAATCTTTAAGAACAAAGAACAGTGTGATACTATTAGAGAGCACTTTGATATTCACTTCAAGGGTAAATCGGCTTTAGAGATAGATAAATTGATTGTGGGTATGGATTTAAGTCTATATTCCGATTTAAGATATATGAACAACCGTGAGAGAGAATTCTGTCAAACAGTTCCAGCTGGATATACAGATAGTCTGTCTCAAAATGATGCCGCTTGTATTCTTGGTGATGGTTGGACTGTTGATGTGATAGCACATATTTTCAAGAATATGGTTCCTGGGAATATTGAAGTTCAAGATGCGGATTTACTGTTTTGAATGTATTAAGTTTATTTGATGGTATGAGTTGTGGTCATCTCGCTCTTGACAAAGCTGGAATTAAGGTTGATAATTACTATGCTTGTGAGATTGACAAACCGGCTATAACAGTTACTAAAACTAATTACCCAGAAACACACCACCTTGGTAGTGTTACTATATTAGATACAAGCACTCTACCAAAGATTGATTTATTGATTGGTGGTTCTCCTTGTCAAGGTTTTTCATTTGCTGGAAAGATGAATGGTGCTATGACTAAATGTGATATTGATATTACTACATTAGAACAATATATGAAGCTACGAGAAGAGAAATTTGAGTTTGAGGGTCAATCATACTTATTTTGGGAATATATGAGAATATTAACTGAACTACGAGAAGTAAACCCAAATATCAAGTTCCTACTTGAAAATGTAATTATGACTGAAAAGTGGAAACTTGTTCTAAATGAGGCTATTGGTGTTGAAGCATTTGAGATTTCAAGTGCTAAAATAGTTCCACAAGGTAGAAGAAGATTATTTTGGTGTAATTTCGGTGTTGAAGAATTAGAACAAGAAGAGTATGATATTAATGATTAT
>QMNM01000307.1 GCA_003647765.1 Candidatus Cloacimonadota bacterium | reverse complement strand
TGACGAAAGTAAAAAGGCAGGTTATCACAGCATTATTTGGAATGGAACTGATCATAGAAATAGGGAATTGTCCAGCGGAGTTTATCTATACAGGATAAAGACAGATGGATATTGTGCGACAAAGAAGATGTTATTAATTAAGTAGCATAGGGTTCCAAGCCTGTGCTATAACATACCGAAAGGAGAGAACAATGAAAAGAGCAATGATAACACTAACAATAGCCATTTTATTGGCTATGCCATTATTTGCTCATCTGCAAGAGCAAGTAAGGAAATTCTATCCAATTGAGGTTAAACCTGAAATTCAATTTATCCGTTATGATACAATTCCCACACCAGAATGGAACCTGGCAGTTGAACCTATATTTCTGATGACTACTTATTATGACTATATGCCAGGTAGTTACTGCGGATATCCTCTCAGATTGCAGGATGAAGATAACGGTGATGGCCTTTATGGAATTTTTCATGCTCGGCCTAACCCCACAGGTAACAGAGGATTATATTGGTTTTATGTATACCCTGACGATATTACAATTGTTGGTTTAGAGCATATATGGGGTGATAATTGGGCTGGCTATGGAAGTATTGATATGTTAAGTTTAATTGATTCTGGTGACCCTGTTGTTGTATGGCACGAAGATTACGATGGAGATACCTATTATGAGACACCTGTTACTTATGATGATTTTGACACTTATGGTGAACCTGGTCATTGGCAACCACCATATCCTATTGATAATCCAAATGCACCTTATGATGAATATATCTGGCCTTATGTTTATATCGGACATTCGCCATTAGGAGATGATTATGCCAGAATTTACATATTGAGAAGTAATTCTACCTCTAACTCTTCTGGTCATCCTTGTAAAAATGTAGAGATAAAGTATAAAGATGTTCAATCGCCATCAGAGGTTAATACTGCTGGTTGGGAAGATTTAGTAGAACCACCAATGTTCACTGATTGGAGAGAATATGACATTTGTCCATTTCAGGCGTTTAATGTTGACCCACAAGTTCCGGGCAGAATTGCTTTTGCTGGATATGCAGCTTATCTTACACCCGAAGCAGTGCCAACTCCTCCTCCTGTTGAAGAGGGTTTCTTTGTATATGAATCTACTGATTATGGAGAGAACTGGACTTTATACGATTTTGGTAAACCACCTGCAATTGATAATGTTTTGGGACTTGAAGATAATCAGGGTAATGTTCTTGATTCTATTGAAGTAGGTATAATGGGCTTTCACAATACAGCAATATTTGACGGAGATGACAATCTTCATTATTGCTATACAGGCCAGTATGGATATACTGATGAGACAGGTTCATACTATTACAATCACTTTATTCCTGCTTGTGAGATGGTCTGGTTTGGTGATGATAATGTAGAATGGCGAACTGTCTGGCCACAATGTCCCTGGGAAATAGAAAATGGTGATACTCTTGTTCATTATAGTAATACTATTAGCACAACAGTATCTGATTTGATATTCCATGAGAATACGATGAAAAACGCTGTAAATCGTGAGCATAACTGGATGGTTCAGGTGTGGACTGATTATACTTATGGTATGTTAGCTGAAGATGGAATACCTGGTTATGAGGACTATTTAGAACATCCTATTATATATGTAGCATCATCTAATGATAATGGAGTTCATTGGGCTGAACCTATCAAACTGACTGATATTGACAATCCAATTTTTGAAGACCAGATTACTGTATATCCATATATTGCAGATAAGATTGTTGATGTTAGCGACCAATATGCAGAAGGTGACTGGGGCAGAGTATATTTCTATTATCTTGATGATAATGATTATGGCTCGTATATTCATAATCAAGGACCATTTACTGGTGGAGATCTGAAATATATGGCTGTTGATATTAATTTCTCATCTATAGTAATTCCAACAGTTACACAGACAATCCCTCTTGATACAGGTTGGAATAATGTATTCTTTAATGTTCAACCCTATGATTCTACTTTAGGTAGTGTATTAGGACCAATTGAAGGTAATGCTTATCAGATAAAAAGTGAAACTCAAATGGCAACATGGTTTGGGATGTGGGTTGGAGATCTTACTCATATCTCTGCTGGAGTAGAATACAAAATAGATATGCTAAATCCTGACACTCTTATTGTCTATGGTGATTCTTATATCTGTACAGATGATATGTATTTGAATGAGCAATGGAACTGGATTTCATTTAATGTTCATCCTGATGATACATCAATAGAAAGTGTGTTCGGGCCATTAGGTTACGACATTTATCAGGTAAAGAACCAGACAGAATCTGCAACATTATACATTGGCTCAGGTTGGATTGGTGACTTGACCAATATCACTGATGGAGAATCATATCTTGTTTATATGAATGTTGGCTCTGATTTTTCATTATCTGGTAGAGCAATTGACTACTGCAAAAATAGTCCAATAAACTTAGATGATAACTGGAATTGGATTTCTTATACTGCTCAACAATCAGAGTCGTTAAGTGTAGCTCTTTCATCAATTGAAGAAAATGCTACTCAGATTAAGAATCAGACAGAAAGTGCAACTTATTATAATGGAAGCTGGATAGGTGGCCTTACTATAATGGAACCGACAGTTGGATATAAGATACAGATGTCAGAAGAGGATACATTGTATTATACCACCTGGTTAGGTTTGGTTAATGGAAGTAAGGGTGATAGTAAAGTTAGTGTAAACAGACCAGAGAGTTGGAATTTGATGGAAGGAACTGAGTATAATATGGTAATGATTGCAGAGTTAGGAATTACGAATGACGGATTAGTAATTGGTGTATTTGATAATGATGATAATTGTCGTTCTATTGGTGTGAGACAGAATTTAAATGGCAATGATTTCTGGTATTTCACAATAGTCGGAAATGAAGAGGAAAGTGAGCAAAAGGAACTGTATT
>QMNM01000306.1 GCA_003647765.1 Candidatus Cloacimonadota bacterium | reverse complement strand
TCCACTTCCTCTTTTCATTTTAAAATTTATGCCGAGTTGGGGCTCAGCGTCCCCCAGCTATCTTTCTGTAATTTCAGCAGGAATATGAGACTCTTCTGCTGATATTGTTTTTGCGTCCTCTTCTTTTTGCGGATAATTATAAGTTCTTTCTGGAGCTTTACCATCTGGATAGAAATTTGGTAGCCATTGAGCTGTTTTATCCATCATTTCATTTAACATATCTTCAGTATGAGTTATATCTGTAACCATTGGATCAGATGCGAGAGCCGCAAGAGCTAGTTCTTTATTTGTAGTCATTGCAGCTTCTACAATCATTTCCTGACGATAAGCATGTCCATTTAATTGTGCGGCAATCGCAGATGGAACATTTCCTACTGTTACTGGCACAACTCCTTTTGAAGATGCTATACATGGTGTTTCAACTACAGCTCCTATTGGCAAGTTAGATATTTGTCCAACATTAACCATATTTCCTGCTTCCCATAAATATCTTTCGCCAGTTTCTATGGCTTTGATGATTGGAACAATAGGCTCATGTGAAAGGGTTATTTCGTAGTCCGTCCATTCTCCTGACATAATTCTTTTTGCATTTTTTATAGCACCTGGTAACCAATATTTTCTTCTTCCTTCAATTGGAGTAAAATGACCTCCTAAAGCCTTGAAAGCTTCTTGATTGCTTGTTATGTGTCCATAATTTTCAGCAGTATGTCTATCTCCCTGCATGGCTAGGAATCCTGTTTGATGAAGCATTAATCTGCGTATTCCAGAACCTTTCCACATCTTTTCAAATTTTTCTGTAAGATCTACCTCTTTACCATTGCTATCTTTTGTTGGCATTGTTGCCATTTTCTTTTGATAGTTTTCCCACGCAATATCTTTATTAGAGCAAGCTTCTTTAATCTCTTCCATAATAGATTTGCTTTTATATGTTGCATCTAGCAACCAGATATTGTGATTTAAACCTGCAACAACAACTTCTAAATCCTTATCCATTTTACCTTCAAAACCTAGAATATTACCAATAAAATCTCTTCCTCCGCTAACTTCATGACACATTCCAACAACTTTTCCGCTTTTACTAACTTTTGCCATTGCACTAGTTAAAGTTGTCATTGGGTTTGTGATATTCATTACCCACGCCTCAGGACAAAGTTCATTAACATCATTCATAATGTCAACCACTACTGGGATATTGCGTAAAGCACGATTTAACCCACCTGGTCCAACGGTATCTCCAACGCTATGAAATACACCATGCTTCCATGGAACATTAATATCGTGTTCCATAGAATCAAATCCACCTGTTGAAATACAAATTATAACATAATCCGCATCTTTTAAAGCTGCTTGACGGTCTGTTGTTGTTTCAACATCCCAGTTAGAATTTACCCTTTTTTGCATTTTTTCAGTAACTGCTTTTATATCTGCTAAAGATTCTTCGTTAATATCCAGAAGGACAAGTTTTGAACCGTCAAGTTCTTTTGTTACGAATAAATCTCTAGAAACCCAGGGTCCCCACATATAAGATCCACCACCGATAAATGCGATTTTTAATTGTTTGTTTTCCATTTTTTTCCTGTTTTTTTTGGGGTTATGTCAAAACTTTTGACTTGAAATCTTGTTAATTCTTTATATTTTAAAGTGTTATACACTTCTTAGTATTCTCTCCCCTTTTTAGGTTTAAATCAACTATCTTAAAAGGTAGACAGAAAAGATAAATTTCCTTTTTCAACATCTTTTGATACTTCTGTATCAATGTTTCTGATTTTGTTAAATTTCATTTTTCTCCTTTTTATTTGCTATTTTCATAGCAGTTATTGCGATATTCGCTTTTTTACACCTCGTTTTTGCTTTGCAAAATATCTAGTGCCGAGCTGTGCCAGAGTTATTTTGCTAATACTTCGCCGTTCATTTTGATTTCGGTTAATTTGTCTTTTGTAACCACCAGCATGTGCCATGGGTAATAATTTGGATGTTTGTTTTTCATAAACATATTAAATGAAAATGATGTTTGATCGCCGATTTTTATGCCCGACATATCATACTGGATAATTCCATTAACTGATATTTCTACGGCGTTATCAATGTTGAGGTTAAAGGTTCGTGCGGAATCGTCGCCTTCAAGCATTGGTTTACCATAGCGGTAAATCTCTGTTGTTGTTCCTCTTTCAGGTAATTTTGTTCCGTATTTCTCCATTGCTTCTGCCCAATATTTAAAGCCTCTCCATTCGCCTTTTTCTAAGTCTGGTTTTGGCATTTGAACGGTAACACTTCCTGCTTTTGCATCAATGGCTGTGATTTTTCCTGTTACCCAAAACAATTGAGGAACCCATGTTAAGCTTTTTTTAATTGTTAATTTTTAATTGTCAGTCATCCAGTTATTTCATATAAAAAACTTCTTTCAATGGAGTACAAATAGGAGAATAATCTTCATTAACTTCCATTAAAACTTTCATATATTCCCCCCATTTTTTTTGTATGTCTCCACCTGGTTGTGTCTTTTTGTTTTTCGCTTCGTCCTGAAGATAAGATGCAAAAAGTATATCTGTTTCTTTGTCATAATATATTTGAAAATCAGAAAGTCCAGCATCTGATAGTTCTTTTACTAATTCCTGCCAAATATTATCATGCCTTTTTTTATACTCTTTTTCACAATCAGGTTTTAGCTGCATTTTGAATGCTATTCTTTTCATTTTTCCCTCTTATTTTTTTAAAGGACCCTCTGTTATGAGCATAACATGATTTGGTCTGTAATTTGGGTGTTTGTATTTATGTCTTACATGTGTGATACTAAATAAGAGTTTGTCACCTACTTTGGCTTTAGAAAAGTCGGAAAGAGTTCCGTCTGTTGAGATTTCTGTTGCATCATCAAGGTTTAGCTCAAATGTTCTGGCTGTGTCGTCTCCGTAATACATATTTTTACATAAATTATA
>QMNM01000305.1 GCA_003647765.1 Candidatus Cloacimonadota bacterium | reverse complement strand
TCGCCATTCCCTGCATGTGTCCATTCACCTTCTCCACTTTCTATGTCATCAAAGAACCCGCCAATACGAATATTAAACACACCTTGTTCTGAATAGTTATTATTAGCACTAATATTCCATAGTGCTTGAGCAGAATATGAATCTGGACAAAGTATAGATACTTCAATATGGAAAGTGAAATTCTCACTTGTCTCACCAGCAAATAATGGAATATTCGCATTACCCTGTGTAACTGTTAGATAAGGGTCAACAGTGGATAGAATTATATCTACATTATCTGCCTGACCTGAACCGCTATTCTCAAAGGTAATTATAATATCCGCTCCTTCGCCTGGTTCAAGTAAGCCATTTCCATTGCCACCAACACTGTCATCTATATCATAACTATCAAAAGAAATGGCTGGTCTATGACAAATCACAGAAAAATGACTCTCCCAAACAAAAGTATCAGAAACTGCTTGAACATTGAACAATATATTATGAAAATCAGGCACATCATCAGAAACTGTGAAAGCAAAACCATTTGTGATTGTTACTGAATTTTCAGCTAGAATTGTTCCATAATTCTCTGTGTTGTCTGTAATTACAACATATTGGTCAGCAGAAGGGATTGTAACATCTACATTATCAGCATTCTGTATACCAACATTACTCATTTCTAATGATAACCCAATATCCTCGCCAAAATCAACTAATCCATTATTATTCCCAGCACTGTCATCTATTTGATGAGCAGAACAAACTACATAAGGTCCTTCATTTGGAATAACATCAATAATTTGCTTGTATGGAAGATAATTATGAGCAGTTACACAAACAGTAGCTTGTCCAAGAGCAGTAGGTGGATTGAATATATTAACTGTTGCTGTTCCACCACTTACATATTCTCTACCAATGATTTCATTGTCAATAGAGAGCGTTACTAATGCACCATCAACATTACAATTGACTTGAAATTGGGTTTGTCCAATAAATAGAGTTGGATTGTGAGATACTACCATATTTTGAGCATTATCAGTCCATACATCAAGAGCAGGATCTCCGAAGATATTGATTTCATAATAGCACCAATACATTACACCTTCATTGCTAAGAAATGGAATCACATCCTCTTTTGAATCCTGATTAATATGGCCTAACTTATAGATATCTTCTCCAAATATAGCATCAACAAATTGTCTGTGATAATATTGATTAGGTCCATCAGTGCTGCTATGTTGACCCCAGCCATAACGGGAATTCATTATAGCAGCTACAGCACCATTTTCAATAGTTGTAAGTTTTTCTGCAAAACAATCGCACATATAATTTCCTGAATCATCCCTGTTATCAAAAGAGCCACAATAGCATCCCTGTGTGTAATCAATAAAGAAATTATGATTTGTACCATTATTGCCGATGTTTGCATTTGTTATATCAGGATTATACATCCTCATATTATAATCCACATAGGAATGCCCTAAATGATTTACTAATTGATACCCTTGCGTGAGAAGTGGGTATAGGTCATATTTGCTCCATTCTCCAATATCTCTATCATACAGTTTTTCAATAGTCCAAATTAGGGGCGGAACACCTGTTGTAGTATAACCGTGAGTACTACAAGTGCCAATAAGTTCATCCATATAATCACCACCCCAAGTCGGATCGCTCCAGAGGAGTTCTCCTAAAAAGAGTGCGGACTTCAATTCATCTGCAACTGGTGTCTCTGAATACATATAGACCTTATTGAGAAAGTTATCAATTTCAGTATCATTATTAAAACAAAGACGGCCAATATAGAGCTCTGTTACTAAATCGCCTTCGCCAATTTCACCCCATTTATTATCTCCATCTTCATTCCAATTTCCGTCTAAACCAGCAAAGTAAATATCAGCAGGAATATCATAATCTTCATAACCGTATCCTGGGTTAGCATATAGACCACGATGCTGTATCTCATCATCATCACCAGCAAGAAGCACATAAGTCATTCCATATTCAGGATATTTATCCACAAAGTAATTACGAAGTTTATCAGGATTATCAAGTCCAGTATAATTATCAAGAATATACTCATAACTAACAACAATCGTTTTTATTCCCCTAACATTATAGAAATCTGCTAATCCCTGGAATTTATCAATATGCGCATTTTTGGTAACGATTAGATAATCATAGTAATCATCACGATTTTCTGGAAGTTGATATGTGGCTATCATATTGGGATTATCAACTAATTTTTCCAGATGCTCACGAACTTCCTTTTTATCAATTAAGAATTTTTGAGCATCTGCTGCGTTTTTGCTATATCCTGTTTGAACATTAACAGTTATAGATTTGTAATAAGACAACTCTTTCTTTACAGGATTATATTCAATAGGAGTAATAGCCAGAAACCCAATTGAGTATCCAGAAAGATATTGAGTTGTTACATTAGCATAATTCTCTTCTGGATAGATATTATCTTGTTGATAGATTTCTGGGTTTGGTTCAGCAAATACAACATCTTTGTCCATACTAAATGGAACTTTACGTTGAATCGGTTTGAGAGTGAAACTACCAGGTATAGTAATTCTTTCGCCTTTGTTAATGGTAATACCAGTAATTTCTTCAACTTGTGGTAAGAGCAACTTAACACCGCGATAAGGAATGGATGGCTCACTTACATTGCCAATTATAGCCGTATTTTCAAAAGTGACTATCTGATATTCACCTTCCTTATCAATTTGAGGATTGTCAAAGTAATATGTCTCTGTTAAAGCCAATAGGTTTACTCCAACTAACATTATGAACAGAAATATTACTTTCGTTACTTTCGTTACTTTCATTTCTTTCTCCTTTTAGATTTCGCCACAAAGACACAAAGTCACAAAGAATCTTTCTAATCTTTCAATCTTTTCAATCTTTCAATTATCTCTGTAACTCCGTGTCTCTGTGGTTTAATTTATTTTTA
>QMNM01000304.1 GCA_003647765.1 Candidatus Cloacimonadota bacterium | reverse complement strand
TTTACTTTGATGATTATATTTGCTGACTCACCTGGGTCAACTTTGCCATCGCCATTGCCTTGTGTGTCATCAATTGTGAATGAGTCATATTCTAATATTGGTGCATGTCCTTCAACAGAGAAGTTGCTATCCCATACAAAAGTATCAGAGATTGCCTGAACATTGAATAATACATAATGACCATCAGGAATATCATCTGCAACTGTAAAAGCAAAGCCATCGTCAATTGTAACTACTTGACCAGCTGGGACATTTCCATAAAATTCAGTAGTATCAGTCATAGTAATATAAGGGTCAGTTGTATTGATATTTACAGTTACATCAGTAGCTTCGGTTATTCCTACATTCTCTACACTTAAAGAGAGAAGAATCGCCTCACCAAAATCCATTAATCCATTTCCATTTCCAGCATTATCATTGATTGTATAAGATTCTTGAACCACATAAGGTCCTTCTTGAGGAATAACTGGGATTACAGATTGATATGGCAAATAATTATGAGTAGTAACAGTTACAGTAACCTCACCTGGACTTTGAACTGGTTCGTCAAACTGAACCTGTGCAAAGCCACTGGCATCTGTAAATGCAATACCATAAATAGTGCCATCAGCATTGCTGACGCATACTCTTGCATTTTCTATAGGACCGGCAGTTCCCATAACACTCACATCAAATTCTGATAAGCCAAGAAATAGCTGTCCATCATGTGAAACTATTAAATCAGATGGTTGAAGTGTCCATGGCTCAAGCGAACTATCACCAAGCCAAAGATATGTTCTGACATTTGAACGGCCCCAGGTTCCGTGAACATTCAAAACATAAACATTTGCGAAGTTGGTAACATAACCAATATTGTAAATTCCTTCGTTGAATACTGCTTTATACATTTCTTTATCATAGTCATGATTTGGGATTGTATAAGAAGGAATGATTGCACCATTTATCGCAATTGCTGCAACTGGTGATTTCATAAATGATTCACAAAGACAATCTCCATTATATGCTACAATATCCATATTATCACAGCAGACATCAAAAAGCACGAAGAGACGATTATTATTGGTGAACTGTTGAATATGTGTATTTGTGAAACTACCTGAAGGGCCCCACTGCCAAAACTCAGTTTGACTTCCATGACCACGATAATTGAATATACCACAAGAGCTCGTATTTATGAAGTTGATTATATCCTGATTAGTTGCACCAGCACCACCATAGCACTGCTGAAAAATCGGTACTTGAATAGCATAAGGGAAAGTTCGGATTTCCTCTTTACATTGAGTATATTTCAATGGGTAATTTTCTTGATGAGCAACAAGAATTGTATGTTCAGCCCAGTTTGTCTCTGCATCAGGATTCTGATAATGATCCATTGTCTTTTGAATTTGTAATGCCAATTCATCAAGATGGTTCTCGTCATAAGTAAATCTTCCAATTGCTAAATCAGCATAATGGTCATCAGGTCCATCAAGACATACATACCAAGTATCGGAATATGAACCATCTTCGCCTGATG
Organism: Candidatus Cloacimonadota bacterium; assembly: GCA_003647765.1. GTDB lineage: Bacteria > Cloacimonadota > Cloacimonadia > JGIOTU-2 > B8-G9 > B8-G9. Next base: position 1,430 of record QMNM01000304.1, on the reverse strand, counting down.
GTTGCCACCAGAACATTGGAACATCATTTGGACCAGGAGGATTGCCACCGTTTGGATATGCATCACCAACCATTAGAACATACTCAAGATTATCACTCTCATACAATTGAGCAATATAATCCTTGAAATTCTGTGGAGTATTGAAACCAGTTTCCAAAGTCCTTATTTCAACAGGAAAACCTTGCTCATTTTTCCAATCAACAAAGGGCTGAATAGTAGCCAATGCTTCTGTATTGGTTATAATGAGATATTTGATGTCAGAATTATCTCTTAATTTCATCCTATAGCCCAATGAACCGAAATTCACAATCGCAGATTCATACATTCTATAAAAAGGCGGAGTTATCTCCTTGCTACGATTAAGAATATTATCAGAATCATAGCCATAGAACACAATTTCAACTTTGAGATGAGTGATAACATTTAATTCCTTTGTTGAAGGATTATATGTAAATGGCACAAAGTGAAAACCAGAAATTTTTACATCTCTCCAAATACCAGGTTCGTCAAGATAGACATTGCTTTCCGGGTAAGAAATATTACTATTGTAGAACTTTTTGTCAATTACAAATTCATCAGATTTGCCACCTTTTATATCCTTCTCAGGTGTCTGAAATGGATAAACTAAATAGTTATCAAGCTTAGTGGTTGATGTTTCTAATACATTAAATTTTACTTTGTGATTATCAGGGATACCAATAATTTGATTAATCATTGGCAGTTCAGGTTTGCCAAGTTCTGTTGTAGTTTGGAATTCTAACAATTCTAATTTCTGGTAAGTATTGCCATTCTCTTCAATTTCAATCATATTCATCCCTGGAATTACAATATCAAGAACTATACGAGATGCATCTGTTTCTTCAATATTAACTTGAGGCAATTGTGGAATATCACTTGTAAAACCTATCCAGTTTTCTGATGCAATTGCAAAAGAAAACAGTAATAATAGGAAACTAAGTGATAATAGAGTTTTTTTCATTTCCGTTGCTTTCATTTCTCTTTCTCCTTTTAGATTTCGCCACAAAGACACAAAGTCACAAAGAATCTTTCTAATCTTTCAATCTTTTTAATCTTTTCAATCTTTCAATTATCTCTGTAACTCCGTATCTCTGTGGTTTAATTTATTTTTATTTCATCAACAGCATCTTTTTTGTCTCATTAAACTTATCTGTACTTATTTTGTAGAAGTATATTCCGCTTGATACATGTCTATTTTCAGCATCTTTGCCATTCCAGATTACTTTGTGATAACCTGCTTCTATTCTGCCTTTTACAAGGGTTTTGATCTTCTGGCCTAGTATGTTGTAAATGCTTATTTCTACTGCTGTTCCTTCTGGCAATTGATAAGCAATCACTGTTTCTGGATTAAATGGATTTGGATAATTCTGGCTTAATTTATATACTGTCGGAATGTTCACATCTGTGCCACT
>QMNM01000303.1 GCA_003647765.1 Candidatus Cloacimonadota bacterium | reverse complement strand
TACGATTGCCAATGATATTGTAGATATTGATATGGTTGATGAAAGCTCAAGAGATAATTTAATTAAAGCCATATCAAATCAATTAGCCGCAATTAGAGAGAACAGTATTTTATTTGATATTGCCGATAATTTAACAAATGTACTCGATAATCATATTTTCTGTCTAACAAATACAATGAAGAAAGCCACTATGAAAAAGTATGAATCCTTGATAATTGAGAATGGTGGTAGAATTGGCACAGTTTCAATGAAACTTAATTTCTTAGTAACCAACAAAATCAACAACACAAAATATAAGAAAGCCGTGGAAACAAATACTAAATTGTATAATAGTGGGAAAACACATTCTATAACTATTATAGATGAAAATGAATTATTAAAAATGATGGAGAAGTAATATGAGTGAAGAAAAAGTTAGTATGGGTAAAGTAGATGTATCAGAGAATGATGAACAATTAACAGACCTTCAGGTTTATGGTATATCCACTTCTGTTGTTAATTTGATTGGTCAATTAAAAAAGTATATACTACTTACACAAATTCAAAGAGAACTTCAAACAAAATCAATTCAAGTTCAGCCAGTAATGAGAGAATTGTACCAATATAGAGAAACAGAAACAATAATGGATGTTAGAACCCAATTAGATATGGTTTTTGTATTTACTGCTGATAAAACAATATTAGCAAACTATACAAAAATTAGAGAATCATTTGAAATGTCAATACACTACTTAACAAATAATATGGCAAATGTAAAGAGTGTTCTTGACAAAGATTATGTCGAAATATTAGATGAGTTTTGTGACAAATTAAAAAGTCTAGTTGATGCAATTTCGAGCAGATCTATATTTGATAAAAGTTTTTCAGTAAACTAATTTTAATTGTATAATATACTAAAACACCAATAAACAAAGGACAAAAATGAGTAATTTAAGAGATAAATTGTGGATTGCAAAGTATGCTCCAACTAATTTAGATGAAACAATAATGAGTGATGAAATTAAGACCAAAATGGAAGAAATGGTTAGAACCAAAGACATTCCAAACCTTGGTTTTTTTGGAAGTGCTGGAACTGGTAAAACGACAACTGGTAAAGTTCTATTAGATGTGTTAGATGTTGATCCAGGTGATATTATGTTTGTTAATGCTTCTGATGTAAATAGTGTTGATGCGGTTAGAAATATGATTAAACCATTCGCAATGAGTATGAGTATTAATCAAGATTTACCTATCAGATTTGTATTCCTTGATGAAGCAGACCACTTATCACCACAAGCACAAGCAGCTCTAAGAAATCTTATTGAAGCAAGTTATGGTTCGGCGAGATTCATTCTTACAGCTAACTATCCTAAAAAGATTATTCCTGCTTTACATAGTAGATTACAAACATTTACTCTTGCCAAACCAGATATTAATGCGATTGCTGATAGAATTGTAGCAATCCTTGAAGCTGAGGAAGTAGAGATAGAAAATGAAGATGAACTTGTTGTATTAATTCAAGATAACAGCACTGATATTAGAAAGTTAATTCAACTATGCCAACAAAATACTGTCGAAGATGCAGATGGTAATAAAGTGATTAAAATTCAGATTAAAGAGAATGCTGGTGGAGATACTTTTAAGAAGTATGTTAAACTTTACAAGAAGGGTGACGCTAAAGCTTTAAGACAACTTGTATATAGTGATTTCACGGACACAGACACAAATGAGTTTTATTCGTTAATGTTAGATGAAATAATCAAAGATCCAGAAGCTTTTGAAGAAATTGGAGATGGTATTGATAATATTATTTACTACTTAAATGAATCGCAGAAAACTCATGAAGTTGTAGCAAATAAAGTGCTTAATGTAATTGGTTTTACAGTAGCAACAATCGTAGCAGGAGAATAATTGTGATTTATATTTCAATAGATTTAGAAACGACAGGGCTTGATGCCGAATCAAACCAGATTTTAGAGTTTGGTGCCGTGCTTGAAGATACAAACAATGTTTTACCATTAGATGCACTTCCAACATTTCACTGCTATATCAAACACCCAGGTGGAAACATTACTGGTAATATTTTTGCTCTTAACTTAAATGCTGGTATTATTACCAACCTTAAAAATGAGAAAGATTTGAAAGATGAATACCAATACTTAAAACCTGATGAATTAGCTGATGCTTTCTTAGCTTGGTTAAAAATTCAAGGTTTAGAGATTAAAGAAAAGTATGGTAAGTTCTACACAACAATTACTGTTGCTGGAAAAAACTTTGCTGGTTTTGATAGAAAATTCATTAACAAGATTCCAGGGTTCAGTTCAAAAATTAGAATTAGACAGAGAGTTATTGATCCTGCAGTTCTATTTGTGAATTGGAAAGAAGATGAGTGTCTGCCTTCATTAGATGAATGTAAAGAAAAAGCCGGTATTGATGGTGTAGTGACACACTTAGCTGTTGATGATGCTATGGATGTTATTAAATTACTTAGAAAGAGTTATGAGTAAATATACAGACGGTAATAAATTCATCTATGACTTAAATCAAAAATATCCGGAACGATTAGTTGTTCTTTTAGAAGTTGATTATACGGAAGATGAACTATTGGATTATGTGGAATACAAGTCAGTTGATGATTTTTACCCTCAACTATTTAGAGATGGTTTAGCATTAAAAAGAGCTATCATAATAAATGAAAAGAATCCCACAATTTCATTTCATGGTCATATCCAAAACCCAGCAATGGGTGAAATGGCATTAGACCAAGCTACCGGATTATTAAGTATCTATGACGGTTGTATTTGGGTTCAGGTTGATAACTAAAGCTCTGGGCTTTCGTAAGATTTCACTATAAATCTGATTGGGTGTTTTTCACTCAATTGCAATCTAACTCTATTCTCATCCATTAATATTAGTGGAATTACATCTTTTTTCCAGTAATTAGTTCCATTAACTTCATCATATACATATACTAC
>QMNM01000302.1 GCA_003647765.1 Candidatus Cloacimonadota bacterium | reverse complement strand
TGTATCGGAAATTGCTTGAACATTGAATAGAATATTATGAAAATCAGGCACATCATCTGCAACTGTAAAAGCAAAGCCATTTGTTATCATCACAGAATCCTCTGCTGGAATTGTTCCATAATTCTCTGTATCATCTATGATTGTTATGTAATCATCATCAGAAGATATACTTACAACAACATTCGTTGCCTCTTCTACTCCCACATTACTCATCTCTAATGATAGCCCAATATCCTCGCCAAAGTCAACTAATCCATTATTATTCCCAGCACTGTCATCTATTTGACAAGTGGAATATATTATATAAGGACCAGATGGAGGAATTACATCTATTGAAGTAATATAAGGTATTTTATTATAAGCAGTTACAGTAAGAGTCAGAGTCATTGGCTCATTTAGAGGTTCTATAAGTTCAATAGTAAGATGACCAGCTGCATCAGTGTAACCGAATCCATAGAGAATTCCATCATTATACAGACAGGCAAGAGCATCTTCTAGTCCGGGAATATCAATATCAAAACTTGTCATTCCAATGAAGATTATATCATTGTGAGAGACAATCATTTCAGAGGGGGTATCAGTTCTAACCTGTAAGGATGGGTCACCGAATACTGTCCAATGTTCAAATTCATCAACACCCGCACTTGGGAATTGGTCTATCATAAACAAAGAGCCATTAAAACATAATCCACCGTAGGTATTTTTTTCATCATTAACTAACAACATATTAGCATGATATTCACAAGGCATAGGAGGTGCCCAACTCTGACTTATTGTTGAGCCATAGAATCCAATTGCACCTGTTGGTTCGCCTGTTGTATTATTCGTAGCACGAAGCCATGCCTCACCAAAACAGGTCATTCCAGGAAACTGTCCATTATTACAAGCAACACTTATCATAAATGGAAGCATATTATCATTTACCAAATTATTAACATCACTATTGGAAAAGCCAGTCGTGCCCCAGGAAGTGGGAGAACCATGTCCACAATAATTTAGAATACTTCTTCCATTGTTAAGTGCATTAGTTACATCAGAAGCTGTGCCTCCGGTTGTAGCATATATTTGGTCAACTTCTGTATAAGTATAAGCCAGAAGTGAATCGCGAATAATATCCATCAATTGATAATCAGCCCAGCCGTTCCAACCCTGTCCTGCTCCCTGTGCTGATGCAATTCCAGTCCCTTTGTGATACCAATCTCCACCAACAAGAGGCTCTTTTTCGTAAATAATACTTCGCTCAACTTGTGTTTCTACCTGTGGAATTGTTTCAGCAGAAAGTCGTCCAATTATTGCATCAGGATAAGCATCACCGCCTGCTAACTGCGTATATTTCGGATCCTGATTACCAGCATAAGGTTCAATCTGTTCAGCATCTCCGACTAATAAGATGTAAGTAACACCTTCATTATCAAACTTCTGCTGAATGTATGCCTTGATAGCAGTGTAATTATTTCCAATTGTGCCAACATCTACCAACTCTGTCGGAATGCCTTTTTGCAATTTCCATTCATATAATGGCAATACAGCATCGTGGAAATTATCATAAGTAATGATAAGCATATTGCCAACTTCTTCAATAGGAGTATAACGAGTTCCATCATAATTGATATAATGATTACGATAGATGCTGTTGAATGTGAAGTCAACTCTATTCTCATCAAGGAATGTGCTTTCAAGGACATTAACTTTGCCGGGCCCAACATTATCAATTTCTACAACGATATTAGTATAGACACGCAGTTCTTGGGTTGTTGGATTATACTGGAATGGGAATACTTCTACGACCATTCCTCTGGATTTTCTGAGGATATAAGGGTCTAATGGATTAATCACATTTTCAGGATACCAGACATTTTGCTGATAGATATTGCCAAATTCATAAGGCACATCTTCTGGATTAACATCACGATAGAGGATGCCTTTTGATGGCACGATAGGCATATCTTTGACAATTTCCGTTTGAGATGATACAATACGTGCATTCATTTCAGCATTACCTGGAATCATCACAGAACGATTGATGTGTGGCAATTCTGGATAGCCCTTTTCTTTGGAAAGAGGTTCAATTCCTAATAAGATGCGATAATAAGTTTCGCCTTCAATTCTTACTGCCTCTTTCTCAAATCCATTGATATTATAGTTAAGAATTATCTTATCATTATTAGATTGGATAAGCTCAACTGATGATAATTCCTTTGCAGATGGATTAAGCATTATTTTTTCTGCAAAGGCATTTTCGGACAATAATAGACCAGCTATCAAAATAGTCATTACTGTCAGGATTAGTAATCCTTGCTTTTTCATTTTTAACCTCCAATTTAGGGGAAATCCCAATTTTTCATTTTTGATTAGTTGCTAAAATAAAAGCAAACTTTTAGACAAATAATTTTGACCAAAGAAATGTTTTTCTTTATATGCTGTCAAGGAAAAAAATATATTTTCCTAATAATTTAATTTAGAATATCATTTTTTACAGATGTGTACTGGAAAAGTAATTGATGAATTCAGTTAAAAAACCATATTTTAATGAATGAGAATGAAATTGGGATTGTATATATAAAGTTGGATTATATCGTATGCATCTGAATTATGATAAAAGTTTAATCTCCATTAAACAAGAGTTCAAGAATAGAACGCTGATAAGGAATTAAAAATAACTAATTATAAATATTTAATAAAATTTCAAAATCCAAATTTCTAATGATTTTCACAGAAACTCGACTCGGGTTCTTTGAACTCGAGTCGGGTTTCACGGTATATCGTCTGAAAATGGATAGTCCTGTATAAGTCTAATAAAATATCAAAATCCAAATTTCTAATGTGGTAAAAATGGTTAAAGCGATTTATATCGCTCCTACGGAGCTATGATTTGCATTGTAATTATTGCTACGAGTATTTCATCCCTACGGGATTTTTTTTCACAGAAACTCGACTCGGGTTCTTTGAACTCGAGTCGGGTTTCACGGTCT
>QMNM01000301.1 GCA_003647765.1 Candidatus Cloacimonadota bacterium | reverse complement strand
GTATAGTTTGTATAAGTTCGCGTCTGCAAGGTCGCGATTAAATCTCTTTTGCCTGAAAAGGAGTTTCAAAATGTCTATATTAATGGATGAAAATACAAGAGTAATTGTGCAAGGAATAACAGGGCGTGATGGTGCATTTCATACAAAACAAATGCTTGAATATGGTACAAAAATTGTAGGCGGAACAACACCAGGTAAAGGTGGAGAAAAAGTTCACGGAGTACCTGTTTTTAACACAGTTGAACAAGCAGTAAAAATGACAGGTGCTAATGCCTCTGTTTTATTTGTTCCAGCAAAATTCGCTACTGATGCTATTTATGAATCTGCTGGGAATGGAATAAAGTTAATCATTGCTATTTCAGAAGGCATACCAACAATGGATATTGCGAAGATACTTCCATATTTGAAGACATGTAATTGCAGAATGATAGGTCCTAACTGTCCTGGTATTATCGTGCCGGGTATTGGGAAAATCGGAATTTTCCCAACGCAAATATTTCAAAAAGGAAATGTTGGCATAGTATCCAGAAGCGGCACTTTAACTTATGAAATAGTGTATAATCTAACAATTAACGGTCTTGGCCAATCTGCTTGTATTGGAATGGGTGGTGACTCAATAATTGGAATGAAATTCAAAGATTATCTGGAACTATTTGAACAAGATGATGAGACAGATGCAGTAGTTATGATAGGAGAAATTGGTGGCACTGATGAACAAGATGCTGCTGAATATATTAAGAAGCATTTCTCTAAGCCAGTTGTAGCATTTATTGCAGGTAAGTCAGCTCCGCCAGGAAAAAGAATGGGACACGCTGGTGCTATCATTTCTGGTGGTGATGCTACTGCTGAAACAAAAATAAAAGTACTGAAACATGCTGGTGTAACTGTAATTAACGAACCAGAAGAAATAGGTAAAGCTGTAAGAAAAATTCTGGCAATATAAAGCTATGAAAATGAATCATATACTGGATCCACTATAAAAACCACTGAATGTGGCCGAATTATGACGACAATAATTTATTTTATCATTGCTATAATAATTGCATATATGTTAGGCTCTATTTGCAGTGGCTTTATACTTGGAAAAATCTTACGCAATATTGACTTGCGCGATTGTGGTAGTAGAAATATTGGAGCGACAAATACATTACGAGTTTTAGGAATAATACCTGGAATTATATCTCTTGCTTTTGACATAACAAAAGGTTATGTTGCAGTAGAAATAGGAAGAATTATCCTTAACTATAATACTAATACTAAGTTAGAGATATACTTGGTTTTTATAGGCATAGCAGTAATACTCGGACATATTTTCCCAATCTTTCTTAAATTCAAAGGCGGAAAAGGAGTAGCTACAGCTGCTGGCGTATTCCTCAATATAAGCATAATGCCTTTATTTATAGCACTTATTATATTCATTATTGTAGTAGCGATCACAAGATATGTATCACTCGGCTCATTGAGTTCTGCTATAGCATTATTGATTACACAATTTTTCTATACATTAAAAAATATCAGAGAACTGCCATATTTTATACTATCTGCAATAGTTGTTACATTTATCTTCGTTAAACATATTCCAAACATAAAAAGATTGCGTAAAGGTACAGAATCAAAGATAAAATTCAGCAAAAATATCAAGTCCATATCTAAATATTCAGGTAAAGGAGACAATGTGCATTGAAATATGAATTTCAAGATTATTTCTGTCTCTGTGGCAAATGTATGCCTTTCTCTGTAAGTCCATGGCTGAATGATGAAAAATAACAGTAAGTTCCGGTTAGCCATTTTAATTTCTTTACTAATCGTAACACCACTTGGATTTGCTATCAAATTCTATAATGGTCCTTATGACTGGTGGTTAAATAATTGTGTAGCTGGTGTTTTATATGAGATATTCTGGTGTATGATAATTGTCTTTATTATTCCTAATGTTCCTGTTTTTTGGATAGCTCTGGCTGTATTTTTTATAACCTGTTCTCTTGAATTTCTTCAATTATGGCATCCGCCTTTCCTTGAACTTATTCGTAGCACATTTATTGGTAGAAGCTTAATTGGCACTAGTTTTACTTATAGAGATTTTCCATACTATATTATTGGATGTTTCATTGCTTGGCTCTGGATAAAATTGCTTAAATAGAAAAAAGAAATAATACGATGAATAGGCACAGATTAAAATTTATAATATGTGAATCAGTGAACTTGTGAATGATGATATCATTTATTATACGAGGAGTGAAAAAATGAGAAAAATTTACATAGCCCTAATCGTCATCTGTTTGGTTAGCATTAACGCATTTGCCCAAACAGATATATCTACTCCATTTAATTCAGCAAATAAAATTGGATTAAATAATTTCAGTTTACTAAATCCCAATAAGTTGGACATAAGACATCAATACTCGTTTTTCAGTGGCTATAATTCCTATTCTAAAAGATTATTTTATGCTAATACTTTTACCAATATATTCAGATATGGATTTTCTCCAAAATTGAATCTCAGTTTGGAATTGAATTGGGTAAATTACGGCTCAGGTATGATGACTAGCAGATTTTCATACTCAGATAATAAAGACAATCAAACGAAGATATTGCCAAATTTTAGATTAGATTATAGCCCAACAAAAAATATACAATTCCAACTTTATTTTCAAAGCTATACAATTGGCGAATAGAGTAAGAGCTTACAGAAACCCGACTCGGGTTCTTTGAACTCGAGTCGGGTTTCATATTCAAAATATCCAATATCGCAAGGAATTGCTTATGCATAGAACACTTCCATACATTGCATTGCTTTTACTAAGTTTCTTTTTCTGGAACTGTTTGCTTCTTGCTGATGTAAAAATCAATGAACTTTATTATGACCATCCGAGCAGTGATGAGGGTTATGAATGGATAGAATTATACAATAATGGGACTTCTTCTGTAAACTTAAAAAATTGGAAAATTGAAACTGCTGGCACCTATTTTACCGAAAGTTTTG
>QMNM01000300.1 GCA_003647765.1 Candidatus Cloacimonadota bacterium | reverse complement strand
TCTCGCTATATGAACCATGAAAAATTACAACTGTATTTGGTAATTCCAATATTCTGTCGCATAATTCTCTGTATTTTTTTAAACTCCATTGCTTCCATCTCATATTAGGACTTGTGCCCATTTGAACTGAAATTATTAGATTCTTTTCTATATCTATTCTATTGGATTTCATAAAACTTAAAGCAAATTGAATATCTTTTTTCCCTAAATAAAAAAAAGGTTTCCTATCTATATCATTTTCATTTATTTTTAAAGCATAAGCCAACTCCAAATATCTATCAATCTCGTGTTGTTCCTCTTTCATCTTTACAGGAATATTATAAATACAATCCCACTTGCCTTTCCACCCAGGACTTGAAATATGACCTAATCTGTACTTAGCACCAGAAAATACCAATAATAAAGCAAGAAAAATCTTATCGTTATGAAAGTCACTTATAATTAAATCATATTCATCTTTTCTAACTTGTTCTATAACGCGAAGTTTTTTTAGAGGGTTTGCATTTCGGTCAATTACCAAATAATTATCAATCAGTCCACTTCCAGACAAAACCTCTTGGCATCCTGTATCATTACCATGCAATAATGTAAATTTAGCATTTTGTAAGTATTTTCTTATTGTCTTTATTGCAGGTGTATAAAGAACAAAATTTCCTAAACCAGTATAACCAAAAATCAAAACTTTTTTTATATCATTTTTTTCAAGTTTTACCTTTCTATCATTTTTTAAAAAAATAACTATTTTCAAAAAAAACCTTACAATTCCATATAAGATTATTTTCAAAAATGGTTTAATGATTGTAAAAAAAACCTCACCAGTTTTTTTAATGATAGAAGATAATCTATTCATAAGCGATTAAAAATGTGGCTTCTGTTGTTTGCTCCATATCCCAATATTCAATTGGCCAATTGGGCTTACTACCTTTTAATGTCTCATATAATCTTTTTAGTTCTTCCAGGTGTCCTTTATCACTTATTTTAGTTTTTATCTCTTTTATATTTAGCCCATATCCTTTAATATGCTGATAATTATCCATAACTATAGTTTTCTCATCAAAATGAACTTCCATATACTCTTTCGGAAATTTTTTATTTCCAACTGCAAAATATTCTATGGTTGCAACTGAACCATCTTCATATTTTAGAATAATTGATTTATTGTCGCTATTTATGAAATACTCTGTTTTAGGAGTCAATTCTTCACAACAAATACTTTTTAATTTGCTTCCTGTTAAGAAAGTCATTAAATCAATAATATGACAGCATTCACCAACTATGCGTCCACCATTTTCATGAACCCAATGGTCAAGAGGGATATAACCAGCATTCATCCTATAATGTATAAAAAGTGGATTTATTCTTTTGTCTGTATGCTTTTTTATTTCCTGTGCATATCTACTGAACCGTCTATTGAAACCAACCATTAAAACTGGCTTGTTTTCCATTCCATCAGCGTAAAATTCTTTTATTTTATCAAGTTCATTCTGGTTTATTGCGAGAGGTTTTTCTACAAAGACATTTTTCCCAGCCCGCAGTGCTTTTATGCTTAATTCAGCATGACTATTATGCCTTGTGCAAATAAGCACTAAATCAATATTCTCATCATCTAATATATCTTCATAATTTGTCGTTGCGTAGTTTGCTCCATATTGTTCTGCAACTGCCTTTGCTTTATGGCCTGTTCTGTTCATAACAGCATATAACTTATATTGGTTTTTTAATTTATGAATATTTGGCAGATGCATACCTGTGGCAAAACTGCCAGCCCCAATAAGTGCAATATTTATTACATCTTTATTTATAGGATTTGTATTTATAAATACCTTTTTATCTTGATTTAAATAGTTTGGCATATTATCAATATTTGGTTTTCCATAATCAAGAATGACCATCAATGGCTTACTCTCTTTTGATTTTAATGATTCAAATGCTTGTTCCACTTTTTCAATTGGATAAACATTACTTATCATAGCATCAAGTTTAATATCGCCATTATGAACAAGCCGTAAATATTCTGACATATTTCTATTTTCTGTCCATCTTACATAAGCATAGGGATAATCACAGCCCTTCTCTTCATAATTTTTATCATATCTTCCAGGTCCGTATGATGTAGAAATCAGGAAATCTAACTCTTTTGGATATATATCTTCCCTTTTAATCTGCATACCGGAAACGCCAACTAAAATAACTCGTCCTTTTTTCTTACACATTTGAAATGACTGGGATAAAGGTTCGTTACTATTTGTTGCCGCTGTGAATATCACGGCATCAGTTCCGTAACCTTCAGCCCAATTTGTAATTATTTTAACAGTGTTTTCATTAGAGGCATTGACAATCAATTCAGCGCCCAATTCCTTTGCAATATTCAATCTTTTTTCATTTAAATCAACGGCGGCAACTCTTACTCCTGATGCTCTCAACATCTGAACAGATAATAGTCCAAGTATTCCTGCACCCATTACAACACAATATTCTCCAAGTTTGAGATTTGCTCGTCTTACTCCTTGTAAAGCAATACTGCCAAGAGTTACAGTTGATGCCTTAACAAAATTCATATTTTTTGGCATTTTTACTACAAGATTTTCTGGAACATTTACATACTCAGCATGATTTGCATATCCGGCTCCTGCAGCGGCTACTGCGTCGCCAACCTTAAATTTTGTTACACCATTTCCTACTGCTAAAACTACACCAGAGATAGAATAGCCAGTAACTTTGCCGCTATCTAATATTCCACGAATTTTTGCATAGGTCTTGGAAACCCCTTTTACTTTTATCATATTTAGCACTTCTTTTACATTTTCTGGTTGTTCCAACGCAGTTTTTATAATGGATTTTCCACTACGCTTTACACCGCTCATTTCAGTTCCAGCAGAAATGCAACTGTTTACCACTTTTATAAGCACAAAACCGTTTGAGACTAATGGTGCCGGAGTTTCTTCTCCAATTACCTTTCCTTTTTTGACAATTGCTTGAAGCAT
>QMNM01000299.1 GCA_003647765.1 Candidatus Cloacimonadota bacterium | reverse complement strand
GTTTGAAAATTTGGCAAGCCATATCCATAAATCCATTCATCAAAGAAATAATCCAAATTTTCCGTGCTGTATTGCTGGACAATCCCTTGAAAATCAGATGTAACCACATTACTATGTTTGTATGTTTGGAAATAATCTTTGAGAGCAAGGAAGAAATTTTCATCACCAAGCATAAAACGAAGCATCTGTAAAACTGAAGCTGCTTTTTCATATTCATAAGGATAGAAATACTGATGATAAGGCGGGTCATAAATACGATAAACACTTCCACCTGCCCAGTTCTTATAATAGTCGTGGATGGATGTTTTTACATAATTTGTGAATGCGGCAAATCCATCTTTTCCCTCAACATACAGTGCTTCTGAATATACAGCAAATCCTTCGGATAGCCATACATCTTTCCATGTGAGTGGAGTCAAGCAATCGCCGAACCATTGATGTGCCAATTCGTGTGTAATTATCATCTCACCGCCTTGTTGACCATCAATTAAATTATGCCCTAATGATGTAATGGTTTGATGCTCCATTGCACCATTACCGCCAAATACAGCACATTCTGCCATTCCATATTTCTCGTGAGGATAATCACCATACAAATCTGAATATATCTGCATCATCAATGGCACATTTTGAAAATCATTTACAGCCCAGTCATAATGCGATGGATAAACAAAACTCTGAATGGGTATTGTGTCATTAAAGGTCTGATTTATCTCTACATATTCATAAATCGCAAGAGATACAAGATAAGTAGCAATCTGACTATTTTCCTGCCAGTTATAAGTTACAGTGCCATCTCCATTGTCAATGGTCTCAATCAAAAGTCCATTGGAAGCAACAACTAAACTATCTGGTACAGTAACAATCATTTTTGTAGTTGTTTTATCCCAGGGATGGTCATAACAGGGCCACCAATAACGAGCACCATTTGGGTCTGCATAAGTCCAAATTGCATTATCAAAATGCATTCCACAAGCATAACCATCTGAACTTAAAATCGGATAACCACTATAATATACCTGTGTTGTAAATTCCTCACCAATATCATAAGTGGAATTTAAATCAATTGTGATTAACAAAGAGTCCTGAACGAAATTTGCCGGAATTGCATCTACAAAAACAGAGTCAACATTCAGTCCAACAAGTTCGTAACTTACCTGTGAAAGTCCATTTTCTTTGGAACATAGATTAGCCATAACATTGCCAGAAATGAACTTTTCTTGTGGATCAATTTCCATTGTAATCTCATAATGCAAGGCATCATAAGAATGGATAGAATCTGCTTTTATCTGCTCTATTGCTGTCTTACTAATCTGTTTATGAAAATACTCACGCGGAAGCATCTGGCCATATAAAGAAGAACCAATTGCTATTATTAAGATACATAATTTTTTCATTTTGATTTCTCCTCTCATTCATTCATTTTTATAAATCGTAGAACTTTTTTGATATCTGGCTTGAATATCAGGTTACAACAGTGAAACCCACATACTCGCTTTTTGTAACTGCAAAACTCGTATAACCAAGTAGGAAATAGCCAAACGAGCTACAAGATAAAATGCTGTCTGTTCAAAATTATATTAAAAAAATATACCATATTTTGTAACTCTTATAACAAAGACACTTTTTTCTTGAATAAAAAAATGATTGTCAACTAAAAATGAAAAGATAAACTGATTTAATATTACCGAGTTAAAATTTATTGACATCATTGAGTCAAAGTAAAGAGATTTCTATTTAATATTTCTGTAATAAGATTAAAAAGAAAGAAGATAACTTTACTTTGTCAGATTACAAAAGCGACTATAAGTCAAAAAAAGCGTTCTACATTACCAATCTGAGGCTTGGTAATAAATGAAAGAGAGTAAAGATAATCAGATACAGCATTAAATATCAACTATAAATATTAGCCATGCGATCTAACAGAATTTGTAATCCTGTTTAAATGATCCATAGGTTATGAATGAAATGCTGTGGGTATTCTTTACACTGGATAAATCTCTGTGGCAATCCATAAAAAAATGAATATTATATTAGCATGTTCAGAAATAGTGCCTTATGCAAAGACCGGCGGACTAGCTGATGTGTCCGGAGCATTAAATCAAGAACTAAATAGATTAGGACACAATTGCATTTCTATTATGCCATTTTATAAAGTTGTTCAGATGACTCATCCAAGAAATACAAAATCCATTGCTAAATTTAGCATAAAGATAGGGAAAAAATATTATCCATCTGAAATCATTGAAGGAGTGTTTCCTCATCAAAATAATCCAATCTGGTTTGTCAAAAATGACCATTTTTACAATCGTCTCGGTTTGTATGGAGACGACAAAGGTGATTATCAAGATAATGCAATCAGATTTATATTCTTTTGTAAGGTAATTCTGGAAACTATTAAAGTGCTTGATAAACATATTGATATAATTCATTGTAATGACTGGCAGACAGCATTAGTGCCTATTTTTATAAAGACCATATATTCTGATGAGCCGACTATTAAAAAAATCAGTACATTATTGACAATTCATAATCTTGCTTATCAAGGATTATTTTGGAAGGGATATTTCAATCTGCTTGGCATTGATGATAAATATTTTTCGCCAAAGTACCTTGAATTCTATAATAAGATAAACTTTCTTAAAGCTGGAATTTTATTTGCTGATAAAATAAATACAGTCAGCAAAAAGTATGCAGAGGAGATACAGACAGCAGACTATGGCTGTGGATTAGAAGGAGTATTAAAAGAAAGGGCAAAGGATTTGACAGGTATTATCAATGGCATTGACTATTCTATATGGAATCCTGAAATTGATAAGTTGATAGAACGGCAATATAATAATATAGATATATCTGGAAAGGCAGTTTGCAAAAAGAAATTGCAGATTGATTTGGCATTACCAGTAAAAAATGAAATGCCATTAATTGCATTTATTGGTAGATTAGTTGAACAGAAAGGCATAGATTTAATTTTAGATATTTTTGATAAACTGATGAAAAAAAATGTTCAATTT
>QMNM01000298.1 GCA_003647765.1 Candidatus Cloacimonadota bacterium | reverse complement strand
CAATAAATATCTGAGTGGTATTACATTATATGATAAAAATAAACCCATTCTATATACGAGTAGAAAATTTATAGACAAACCATCCGATACTGCATTAACTTTTGGTGATAATAATATTGAGGATTTCCAACATCTAAAATCAGTGATTACTTGTTATTCCAACTGGGATAAAAAAGAATATGAATTGATATTGACACTTGATAGTAAAAAAGTAAAATCTTTTTTCAACAAGAATTTTATTGAATATTTTTTAGTTTTTGTTCTTTATCCAGCAGTGTTGTTTGTGTTGATAGGTTATTTATTTTCAAGATTCATATTCACACCATTGCAAGAATTAAAAGATTATACTACTGAGGAAGGGGTGATTATACCACCATCTACCAAAATAACAGAATTAGAAGATTTACGAGCTTCAACAGTAGATGCTTTTGAACGACTAAAGGAAGAAAGAAAAGAATTATTCAAACTATCAAGAACTGATGCACTTACTAGTATCGGCAATAGATATTACTTGAATGAACAGTTGGAACTTCTAATTACCGACATGGATAGAAGAAAACAAAGTTTCTTTCTATTATTCATTGATATTGACAATTTTAAGTCAGTTAATGATTCTCTTGGACATCATATTGGTGACGAAGTATTAATTTCTGTTGCAAATATTATCAAAGATGAACTACGTGAGGACGATATAGTTGCTCGTATTGGTGGGGATGAGTTTATTGTTCTAGTGAATACTGTGAATACTGATGAAAAGTTAGAGAGACTAATAGACATTATTTCAAGAAATATAAACCAAAAAATAATAATTGACGATGTGCACATGCATACAACTGTAAGTATTGGTATCGCTAAATACCCAGGAGATGGTACAACTTTAGAGACTCTTTTACAGCGTGGAGATATAGCATTATTCAAATCAAAAGAACTTGGTAAAAACAAGCATGTTTATTTCAATACCTCTATGCTTGATGAAGCATTATACTTAATAGAACTTAATAAAGATATGGTAATAGCCTTAGAAAATGATGAATATGAGTTATACTATCAACCACAAGTAGACATAAAATCAAATCAAATTGTTGGGGCTGAAGCTCTTATAAGATGGAATAAAGCTGGGGGACAAATTTCACCGGTTGAATTCATTCCGGTGGCTGAAAAATCTGGTTTCATTATTGAACTTGGATGGTGGATTATTACGGCAGCACTAAAGGAAAAGGTATTATGGGAAAATCAAGGTCTTGATTTAACGATGTCTATAAACATTGCCGCAAAGCAATTTGCAGATACCAATTTCTATGATAACTTCAAATTCTATGTAAACAAATTTAAGGTTAATCCATTGCAAATTACACTAGAGATAACGGAATATATTTTTCTATATGAAGAAACAGAACTAATAAATACTTTCAATAAATTGAAGGAGCTTGGTGTTTCTATCTCACTTGATGATTTTGGAACTGGTTATTCTTCATTATCATATATCAAGCACTTTCCAATTGACACTATCAAGATTGATAAATCATTTGTTGATGCTTATGATACAACTGCAGGTGAAGTATTTTTGGAAACAATAATTAGTATGGCTATAAGCCTTGAAATAGATTTAGTTGCTGAAGGTGTAGAAGAACAAGCTCAATTAGATTTCTTAAACAAACGATATTGTAGTAAGTATCAAGGTTACTTATGTTCTAAACCATTACCAGCAAAAGATTTTAGAACTCTTTATACTGACAGTCTTAAATAACCATACATATATCGTCTTCTGTTAATTCAGAAGGCTTCTTCTCTATTGTTGGTTCTCCGTGTGCATCTAAAACCATTATTGAATGGTCTTCCGTAACTCTAATAGTCTTACCATCTTCAAGCTCAATTTCATAGACATCTTTCTCTACTTTATGGGAATACAGATATTCCACATCATCAAGCTGTACTGCACCATTAATATAGTTAGTTACCTTTAGTGGTTCGTCAAAGAAATAATACATTTTCTCCCCTCTAAATTCAACCTTTGCAGCTTTCTTTTCAAGTTCTTCAAAACTAATCTCACCATACAAATCTGTTCGGAGAATTGCATCACCAGTAACACTATCCGTATCAGAAATAACGGAACTTCTAAGCATTTGTTTTTGTGGGTCTGGAAAGAATTTCTCATCATCAGAAGCAACAATAATATTATCAAGTAATGGGAATTCAAATCTACTCTCTCGTTCTGGATTAAAATATTGTTCTATCGTTTCAATCAATCCATACTTTGATAGTATTCTACCTGTTAAAGTTGTTGAAGCACCAAGTGCTTGCCATTCATCAGCAAACTTAAAGTGTGGCATAATCTGAACTCCGTATACACTGTTAAGGTTAATTTTAAGAGCAAATTGAACGGAATCGGCTTGCGAATATGAAGTTTCTTCAAGTTCAAGTAAAACTCCAAAATCGCCTTGTGGTATTAAGTCGCCGTCTTCTGTGAACACATTATCTTGTAAATATTCAATTTCTGCATCTGATAACTCATTTATTAATTCTTCTAATTTACTCATTGTAGTCCTTTGTTTGTATTTTACATTATTTGAAATAGTGGAATGCTATTTCTTCAGACATATCTAACATTTGTTTTAGCTCTTCATTTAGTGCTTTTTTCTCAGTATTATCGGCAGTTTTGAACCTACCATACAATGATTTAAGGCTATCAAAATATATTTCAAACTTCTGGTATAATGTATATTTGAGCTGTAGTTTTGCCATTTTTTTCTTAAAACCAATTACAGAATGATAAAGTAGTAAATCATATTCATCATCTATTTCATTCGTATAATATGTTCTATATAGTTTAGACGCATTAACAAAATCAAATAGAAAAGCAAAGCTTTTTTCATATTCGACTCTCGTTTTTATTTTGATTAATTTGTTCTTAAATGTAAATAATTCTGTTAGCTTGTGTGCTTCGATAATATTTTTAGCCCTTTTCTTTATCTCATTCTCTATAATTATCGGATCATCATCATTTGCACTTCCAAT
>QMNM01000297.1 GCA_003647765.1 Candidatus Cloacimonadota bacterium | reverse complement strand
GTATTTATATTAGTTATGATTGGTGTTGCTTTTAGTATGTTCTTAGTAGCTATAACTATTGGATTGTCTGTATTGATTTATACATGGATTGTTGAGGACTTTATACCAAGCTTTAAAGAAACACAGAAAGAGTTTGATTATAAGCCTTCTAATAAGGCTAAGGTAGAATTTAAGTAATGATTTATAACCAGTTTAGAAAATTACCTAATGGTCAATACCATTTTGTAAAGAAACCTTATATGGATGGTTATGAGTTGTATGAGTCTGATTCAATTGTATCGCAATTAGCAACAGTCGAACATCCGTGGGTTAAAGGTATTCATAAAACAACTGGTAAGCCTATGAAACAAACTATGGATGATATGGATGGAATGTCTGGTGATAAGATATATATAATTGCAGGTTCTATTGATGAAGTTCAAAGAGAAAGAGTAAAAGTTATTTACAGATTAAGAATGGAGTTACAGAAACACTTTGATGATATTCTAAGTGAATTTGATGCTGAGACTTCTAAAAGTGAATATCATTTAAATGTAGAAAAATATCCAGAAGCATTAGTATAAAGGGAAAAGATGTACAAATTAATTCAGTTCTTAAAGAACTTCAATAGAAAGACTAAAAATACTGCACTAATAGCTCTTATAATTATAGTGGATATTATACTAAGTGTTATTTCAACTATATATGGCAATATCTTTATGAGTCTTGCAAACAATCCGCCTGTTGGTGCAGAATATATTTTACTATTCATGTTAAATTCAATGATTTATCTGTTGATTGGTACACTAATTTGGGTTTCAAGTATTGCTGGTATAGGTTTAGTAGAGTGGTTTAAGAATACAATTATTAAATCATTTAAAGAGGCTGCTAAAGAAGATTATGATATTCAACCTAAAGATAAAGCAAAGGTTAATTTCAATTAAGTTGAAATAAAGGTGTTTTTATGTATAATAGTATATAAATAAAAACACATTAACTGTTATTGTATCTAACTGATGTTAGAATGAGTAACTAAGGAGAACTACAATGAAAAACTTTCAAACACTACACACGGATTTCTATCAAATTTCAATGGCAATGGCTTATATTATGGATAACAGAGCAAATGTAAATACAGGCTTTGAAGGATTTATAAGACATATTAAAACTGCTGTAAACCCTAATGAGGATTTTTATATCTTTGATGGTGAAACAGAGATTAAAGCTTTTATTAAACTTATGAGAGTTGAAATTAAAGACCCACAATTTAAAGAAACATTTTGGAAACTTATTGAGCCTAAGATTACTGCTCCAAATAAAAACCAAATTAGAAAAGACTTTGATATTAAGTGGGAAGATATAGAAACTGATTTTGAATTTACAGTAGTACCAAATGGTACGGTTGTTCTTCCAAAAGTTCCTGTATTCCAATATAAAGGTCCAAAGATTTGGGGACAGATTATAGAAACTATTGTAACTAATATTTACAATGGTAGAACTGGTCTTGCTACAATCAAATATCTTAGAGATAATGGTATGACTTGTTATATTGGTGATGAAGAATTCGATTTTATCAATGGTATTATGAATAATGAGACTGATGCAATTATTAAGTATGAAAAGATACTTAGAAAAACTGCTAAGAAATTCAGAAAGAGTACAGATAAAATTCTTCTTGAAGCATCTTATAGAAGAAGTCCTTCTAAAGAAACTGCTGATATGGCTACAACAATCGCTATCCAGAATGGTTGGAATGGTACATCAAATGTAGGTGCTTTCCTACAAGGTTTTATCTCACAAGATACTATTGGTGGTACTATGGCTCATGCTTTTGTAATGAGTTATGAAAATGAAAGAGATGCATTTATAGCTTGGGATAGAATATTTCCAGCAACAACAATGCTAATAGATACTTATGATGTTGTTAATGCGGCTACTATGATTAAACAAATGGTTGATGATGGTGAGATTACTTCTCCAACAGATGTTAGAATTGATAGTGACCCATTAGATGTTTACTCTAAGCAAGTAGATGAGATTTTCAATGGTACTATGGTTAGTAGAGTAGATAATGTTACTGGTCAAAGAGTTGATAACTTTATTAGTGGTGATATGAGTGTTGAGAAATTTGAGAAATTTGAATTTGATGGTATCCCATTTACTAAAGCAATGGCTGGTACGAAATATGTATATGATAATATGATTGTTGAAAAACTTAATAGTGGTTTTGTTTATAAGATTGTTGAATATGTAAATGAAGCTGGTGAGATTATCAGACCACTTAAAAGAGCAACAAGCAAAAGTAACTATCCTGGACTTAAACAATGTAGTTATAATGAAGTAAAAAATGTTCTTACTGTATGGTGCATAACACAAGACGGTCAGTTTGGTTTCAATGCTATGGATAAAGTTAGACCAGATACTAAAGTAGAGTTTAAATCTGCTTAGTATAAATAGATAAAATTATAAGGAGGTATGTAATGATTGTTAAACAGATTAGAGAGATAGCTCATAAAGTTTTGGATATGGATATTACATACCTTGAAACTTTCCAAGGTTATAAGGGTGATACAGTATTAAAAGTAGTCATGGACAAGAAAGAAGTTCGTGATGAAGTTGCAAGACTTGCCAGTAAAGCACGTTTAAGCTTTAGAGCAGATTATGAACTTGATGGTAAATACACCGGAGCATATAATATTTTTATTGCTTATGAAGATACCTCTATATATCAACTAAAGGGTTAAACCTAATAACCCCTTAAGCTTCATTATGGTATAATCCATCAAAAGGATTACCATGAATATTCACTTCACAGACAATAAATTATACACAGACTTATGTAGCCAAAGTGTAGCAGCAATCAAGGTTGGTTCTCACATGTATGGGTTAAATAATATTAATAGTGATGTGGATTGGCTTACAATATATATCCAACCAGCAGCAAATAGAAGCTCATTTATGTGGGAACACCACCAATTACAATATAAGAAAGAAAAAGTAGATTACAATTTCTCCGACTTACAAACATTTGTACGCAATACCTT
>QMNM01000296.1 GCA_003647765.1 Candidatus Cloacimonadota bacterium | reverse complement strand
TAAAGGTAGAAAATGTGCTTCTAAAGTATCAGTCCTATTTAATCAAATGGAATCGGACATGTATAATCTTGTTCCAGCTATCGGCTCTCTGAATGCTATGAGGAGTGATAAACCATTTGGAATCATTGAAGGTGAAGTAAAAGAATTTGGTGAAACAATTGATATGGAAATTACAAGTAAAATGGTTGAGATTATGCCATCTAAACGAGGTAATGTAGCAAGAGTTATGTTATATATGAATAAGAAATATGGTGTTCAGTTTCCAGACCACAATCAAACAGTTGAAATGCTCAAGGAATGGGACTTAGCTGACCCAGAAGATGATTGGGAATATCAGAAAAAACAAATACTAAAAGCCACTTATGGCATGGAGTTCTAACTTTAATCTTCACTTAAGTAGTAATTCGCTATAATCTCTAAAAGGATTTATATGCGATTATTCAACTTCTTCAAACTTCTCAATAAAGAAACAAAAGGTAGTTTCGCTACTTCATCAATCATCATTTTGTTGTTCATAGTAAATATAGTAATTACAGTACATGATTATGGGCTGTTAGCAAATAATCCAGATAAGCCATATGCTGTTTTCCTATTACTATCTAGTATAATACACTTTGGTGCTTTACTGTTAGTTTGGGGTATCGGGGCTTTAATTTATTATTGGTTTCTTCCATTCATTACAGATACGGTTATGCCATTATGGGAAGAATCAGCAACGGAACCAAAACCATCAATACAATCGGGTGGAAAGGTTAAATTCGAGTAATGAAAAAACAGAGATTTAATTTTGAGTTTGGTGATACTGTTTGGTTTGCTTATATTGAACCAATTCACACTATAAACAAACATGGTATTCGTGTAATGAGTCCCAATGGTAAAGAGATTCGTTTCTCTCTCCCTAAATCTGGAAAATACATTGGCGACTTTGAAAATGGTAAGAAACGAAAATCAATGATTATTGAAGGTGCTGAAACTCATACTAAAAAAATAACTGCAGATACTTTCAGAACAGCCCTAAAACTTTTAGGCGAAACACTTGATAAGAAAGATAAGAAGAATGGCAATTCTATGCTGACTAAACGGTTCATAAGAATGTTCCCAGAAAGCCCTTATTATACTACTAATCCAGAGTGGTTTGTATGAGAACAAGTAGAAACGGACAATGGATTATTGATGACCCAAGATTTCAATATATTATCAGTGATGAAAGTATTTCATTTCTAAAGATAGTAAGATACCAACACGGCTTTAATTCTCTCTCTTTTGTCTATGAAGATGAAAATTTGAAAGAATTGGAAACTACAATACCGAGGAATTTATTTCAACGGATTGCTTACCCTACATTTGTAGATGCAATGGTCGCAGCATTGAAAAAGTATCAAAGTGATGAGTATGCTTTCTCTGCTAATGAGAACCAGCGACTATTTGAATATAAATCATATCTAACAAAATACTATCCGGAGAAATTAATATGAACTACTTAACACAGAAAGGAATACTTCGGTATTTTAGAGATAATCAAAAAGAAGATACACTCAAAGTTTATGTATCATTTGTTGGTCATTATAGGATAGATGGTCGTAGAGGTTCTTCGACTGGATTCAAAATATTAGAACCAACCTATTTAACTTTTAAGTATGAAAGAGACGGTATTATGATGGCTCTACACCGTAATGATAACTTAGAAGAAGATGAGGTAGAAGATGGAGATGTTATGAGTAGAATGTTTACTTCAAATAGAAATAATAACCCTCTTTATCCATTAAATAATAGCATTATAAGTCACTTTGACCATACTGTTGATATTTTAGATTCAAATGGAGAGAAGGTTGATTTCAAAGGAAGTTTAATTGATATGATAAAATTCTTTGAGTCAAAAGAACAATCAGAAATCAACTTCGTATTGATGTTGAGGCACTATCTTGAAGAAAGTAATTTAATTCAAGCTCTTTCAACATATGATTCAATTATTGATAAACACACTATAACAAATCCAGCAGAATTACTGAGGAGTATTTAATGGTAGAGAAATATATAACACTAAAAGGGATATTATGGGATATTATATAGCATTTTACAAGGAATTAGATAGAAAGTTGAACGAAGGTTTGACAGTTATGGTACTGCTTTCAGTACTATTAGGAACTACAATTACAATTTTTAGTATTGCTAATTTTAAAGAAAGTGTGTCTGGTTTTGAGGGGTTCATGCTTTCATTAGTAGGGGCACTAATAATTCTTGCAGTTACTGCGGCAATCATTTCAGTAGTTTGGTATGTGTTTAAGTGGATTAAAGATGAACTTATTCCAAAGTTTAAAGAAACCAGAGCAGATTTTGGATATGTTCCACCAGTGGAAGGCAAAGTAGATTTCAAATGACTTATGAAAAATTAGTATCTGTTCCAGATGGACAGTATTATTTTGTTAAAAAACCATATATGGATGGTTATGCCGTTATTGATGTAGATGCTATCATATCACAATTAACAACAATTAAAGCTCCGCATATATATGGTAAAGATAAGCGAAATAATAAACCGTTAAAAGAACTATTAAGTGTCATGGACAACCAGTCAACCAACCACTTTATTATTGCTGAGTCATTGGATGAATTAAACAAAGAAAGAACCAAAGTTATATATTCTTTACAAATGGATTTGAAAAAGCACTTTAATAAAATCTTAGGGGAGTTTGAAAATGAAATCAAAAATACAGACCACTATAAATTATTAGAAAAATTTCCAGAGGTAATGATATGAATTGGATAGGCTTTCTCGACGAAGATATTTATCCAAAAATCTTTAAGTTGAATTTAAGCCAATACAATGTATAATACTATAAATAAAACAAAACTGTTGTTGTATCTAACTAAAGTTAGAATGAATAACTAAGGAAAACACAATGAAAAACTTTCAAACACTACACACAGACTTCTACCAACTTTCAATGGCAATGGCTTATATTATGGACAACAAAGCAAATGTAGACACAGGCTTTGAGGGATTTATAAGACATATTAAAACTGC
>QMNM01000295.1 GCA_003647765.1 Candidatus Cloacimonadota bacterium | reverse complement strand
CCAACTGTTCCATCTGTATTTGTTACTGTATAATCAAACTCTGCTGGGAAACCACTAATACCTGTACTTGTAAAAGAAACATTATCACCATTTAAAGTTACAGTACCATTTACAGGATTTACAACTGTTTGAACAACTAATGGATATTTTTCAAAACCATCAACATCATTATCAGATAAAGCAGATTTAGAAAGTAATAACGTTTCACCTTGTTGTAAGTCAAAAGTATCCGGATTACAAATGATTGGAGGTATTGCCATAATAGTAATATTAATTGTACCTGTTGTTACATCACCATCAAAGTTTTGAGCTTCATAAGTAATTGTAGCAATATCACCAACAATACCACTTGTATTAGTATATTCAATATTAGAACCATTGATAACTGCTGTTCCTAATGTAATATCTGAAATACTATTTAAAGTAAGTGGGTTTAATCCACCAGACATAATATCAGTATCATTAGCCATAATATTTGCTATTGGCATAATAACAGTTTTAGTTTCATAAACAAAGAAATTATCATCCATAATGTCAATTGTCATAAATTCATTAAGTATAGCTGTAAATGAAGCTGGCATCTTTTTCTCTAATAAAGTTGCAGTATTAATCATTTTAAATCTCATACCATCAATATTTTCTAATGTATAAGTATTTCCACCATAAGTGTATGATAGAGTTGTTTTATTGATAAACTTAATATCTAAGTTTTCTTTTGAAGTTGGAAAGTGGTAAATATCATATGAACCAGCATTTCCAGAGTAATTTCCTAAAGCCATTTTATAATCCTTTAATAATCTATTTCTATTATTTATAAGTTTAGTTTAATTTTAATATTGTATAATGTGTTAAAAAATGGAGATAGTATGAAAGGTAAAATTGGATTTGGTTATGTTACTGTTCCAGATGACTTGAATGAAATTAATTATGTGTGGAAGACTCATGTCCCTAGTTTATCGTTCAAGAAGTATGAAGTTGAAAGCATTTACAAACATTCAAACTCTGAAAATATCTCAATTATACTTAAACCATACGATGGGAAAAAAGTCCAACGAATTATATGTGAGCGACATAAGGACTGTTATACAGTGAAAAACAATATTCAGTTTTCAGAAAGAGAAGCTGCAAAGAGGTTATCAAACCATATAGGTCAGATAGTTGCTGGACATCCACAGAACGCAGATATAGATATTGATATAGTAAATGAAAATATGGAATTTCTTAAAGAAAATTATCCGGAGTTGGTTCTATGAATCATAAAACAATAGATATGGCTACAAAGGGCTTCAAAATACTTGAAGGTAAAGAGTTTTACTTCTATGGTGTCAATGAAAATAAGTTCAAGATTGATGATTTAGTTTTTGAAGCACTAGAGGATCCTAATGACGGTTATAGGTCTTCGCTCGGTGCTATTGTTGTTATTGGTGATACAGGTATATACCATAAGCGACCGTTAGCAAAGGTTAAAATGGTTTATGATGACTCTGGTGATGATTTGCTCCATAAATTGATTGATATAGATACAGGGCATGTATGGTTAGCTGTTGGAACTGGTGAGTTTGGAGATTACTATCCATATTTTATGTTTAGGTATAAACCTGATGAAACTCAGAAGGATTATATTGAGGTTGAAAAAGACTACCAACCATTTTTAGAGAGATATCCTGAACTAATGTTAAAAGCACCAGAATGGTTCAATGGCGACTTAGATATTAAATTTGAAGGGTATTGATGCCAAAATATAATGTTGAAGATTTTCCACCATATATCGTCAATATGAATACAAATATTATTATGAAGATGACTGAAGGTGTATTAAAGAGGGAAACTATTACTAAACTGATATACATTAAAGTGAGAGCCAATGGTGAATTGGACTTCCACAAAACTACACCAAGACATAGAATCAAAAAGCATATCTTCCAAGGTTTTATTCGTGAGTGCAAAACTTACAATCAAGCAATATATGAACAAGCACTTCTCCGTATGGATAAAGCTGAGGGAACTATGAAAGACCACTGGAGAGAGATTGCGGAAAACATCCAAGATAAATATCCAGAAGAACTGATATAGTATAAATAAAAAATAAATTAAGAATGGGAAAATAACGATGAATGATTACGAAATGACTGTTGCTACAAATATGATGGAGCTTGACTTTTACAGAATGAAAAGATATTCTATACCAATTAGTATAGCTGTGGTTGAATCAAAGTGTGAAAATCTGTTTGAAATTATTTCAAACCGTTCATTAAGAAAAACTGATATATTCCAGTTTTTAGGAGATAACAAATTCCTTATTATTTTTGGTGCAACACATCATCAACAATCGGAAATTGCCATCAGTAATTTATTCAATGAAATAAAACAAAGCTGTATGCAACATATCTTCATAGGTATTACAGAGGTTCTTGATACAGATTCAAGTAGTGAAACCACACTAAGAAGAGTAAATGTTGCACTTAAAATGGCAAGAAAATTAAGTAATAAAGATATTATAGTTATTTAATTGTAAAATGTATTCTATAAACTAAAGGATACATATTGGCAAATTACATTGATTATACTTACATTGGAAAAGTTTCAGACCCCTCTGGAGTTATGGTATGGGAACAAAACTATGAAACTGGTGAAATAGAAGAAAAAGTCTATAACATAAAGGACTATTTATACTTCTATGTTGATGCAACAAACAAAGCTAATACTGTTGATGGTATGACAAGCCAAAGAGGAACTGATGTTCAACTTGTCAAAGCCGATGATTTCAAGAGTTTTAAGGCTGGTGTAAAAGCACTTGAACTTAATTCCCTCGGTCTTAATACTTATGAATCTGATATAGCCCCTATCCAAAAAGTAATGCTTGACCATTACGGTGTTGACAATATGAAAGCACCTAAATGGAACCTTGCTTTATATGATATTGAAACTGATGTAAAAACAGAAGATTCATTTATGAAGATGAGAGATGAAGCCACATCTATAATCAATGCTATTTCTGTATGGTATGCTAAACCGAATAAATTCTTTGAGTT
>QMNM01000294.1 GCA_003647765.1 Candidatus Cloacimonadota bacterium | reverse complement strand
CTTTTGCCGGAATAGCAGAAACTCTTCATAAAACATATACGGAACTTACATTCACAAATGGTGAGATAGTAAAGTGTAGTAAAAACCATGTATTATGGACTTCAGACAATGATGAGATAAAAGTTGAAGATGTGATGATTGGTATGAAGCTTAAAGCGGACGGGAAACCCTTTGTAATAAGCGATATTAAAGACATTTCCCACACTTCAAACTTACTGGACATAATTGAGGTTGATAATGAGGAAAATAGCTTCTTACTTGCCAACAAACTCAAATCCCACAATTGTCAATTTCTTTCGTTCGAAAAAATACTTATTGATTCGGATCACCTTGACTTTTTACAGACACCAGAAGTAACTTCAATACATAATGGATTTACTGTCTACAAGGATTCGTTAGATAGTTTGGATTCATTCGTTATTATTACGATTGACCCAAGTGCAGGTGGTGAAGATAGTTCTGTAATGCAATTGTGGGAAGTTACTCCTAAAAAGATTTATCAACTTGGAACTATTGCTGACCCGGATTTAGATGCTTCTGGACTATTTGAGAAGATTTTATGGATGCAAGACTTCCTACGAGAACAGTGGAACTATGATCCACAAGATGCCTTAATTATGTTTGAGAGAAATGGAGTTGGTGAAGGACTTTCACAGATTTTAACTCAGACTGAAAAGGCAACAGAATTTTTAGAGATACCAATTTACTACGACAGTAAAAATGCTGGTGTTCAACTAACTCCACCTATGAAAAAGAAACTGGCACTTCAATTTAAGAACCTTGTAGAGTATAGTAAGATTCAGATAAATGATCCGGAACTAATAGATGAATTATATGGTTTTATCAGAAATACAAATGGCAGTTATTCTGCGAAAAGTGGATACCATGATGATAGAATTATGGCAGCTTTTTACTTGGTATATTACATTATGAATGTGTTTGCTGAATTTGCTGATGGTGAGTTCTCACTTGACCATATGATGTTAGTAAAAGAAGAAGATAGAATTAAGATTGACAATAAAGTAGTAACAGACCCAGCAGCAAAATACAGAGAAAGAGTTGAAAAAGAGAAAGTTGAGTTGGAACTACTTGATAAGAAGATACTTGACGACAAAGCTCGTGAGCGTGAGCAGTATGCCCAGATGGCTCAGATGGGTTCAAGTATTGTTGAAGAAGATGACGATGATGATATTGATCTCGATTCATATGACATTTTACCGAGTGTGTTTTAGATGCAGAACTCTGGGTATCTATCTTCATAATATTTGATGTCCATAATAAGCACACTCATACCGTATTCATTATCACCGTTTTTATTCCTATCTCGCTCAATACACCTATTATAGTGTGCCTTGACAGCAATATACTCTGCAGTTATCTTATTAGTTCCAATGTAGAGAGTTTCATCCCTACGAATATTGGAACTTAATAGATTACCAGTTTTGAGATTCTTATATTTGGGTTCACCGTTACGACGCGTATAGGTTCTACCCGTTTTAGTAACGATATAATGAACAACCATTATCTTTTTCTATCGTAATTGTTTAGAAACTTCCAAGTAATGAAAGTTGTTAAAGCGGCATTCATTAAGAAGATAAATAGTTGCCAATACCACTCAAGAGTAATATTATCTTTTAAGTAGGCGAACTCCTTCATTTCTTTACGGATATATCCATTCATTACATGCTTCTTATAGATTGCTAATATTTTAGTTGAATCCTTATTCATGTCTAAATTAAGGAAATCATTTTGCATATCGACTATAAAGTCTGTGTTGTTAGTGTAAGTAATAACATCAGTCCACACAATAAGACCACTATCGTCTATTCCTACAACAAGTGTAACATCATTTTTCTTACCCTTTGACCAATGTTGTGATATAACATCAGTAAAGCTTCTTGGTTCATTAACGACATAGATAATTGGATTACCTTGCTTCACTTGACCAATAGCAATAGACATAGCATTCAGTGGGTTGATGTAGTCTGCTTTAACTACCCCAGTTACATCAATAAATCTATTTAGTTTTGGTGCTCCAAACTTATCCTTGTATCTCGTAGGATAGTCTTTAAGAATACCATCTTTTAGAGCCAAGTCAATATTTTCTTGTGGCACTTTTGTATGAACAACATTACTTTTAACAGCCTTAACCAAGTTCTCATAAGTATGACTTACAGATGTAGGTATGATTATATTTGGAACAGAAACATATTTGTCTCCATCTCCCCAAGATACTTGGTCAAATCTACGAATATCTACTTCTTTGTGACCAAATTGATTTGAAGCTGTCTTGTATTCACTTCTTGTCATACTAACAATTTCACCATTAGAAGTAGTTATCTGCCAATATGGTGGGTGATAATCAATTCTTGTTTTGGTTCTTGTACAAGTCTTTGGATTTTTTGAAGAACCACAAGAATAACTTTCAGTATAAGTAACTTCTTCTTTCCATTCCTCATAATACTCAAACTTTGAAACCTTTGCACTCCAGTATTCATTGTCAATTAAGTCAGTTGTTGTGCTAAATAATAATGAGTATATCAATACAACAAAAACAAATGTGGAACCAGCTTGAATACCAAACTCCTTCCAAATATACTCTTTATGGGTTAAAGCTAAATATAATGCTGATGCAACTGGTAAAGCGAAGTTAAACCAGAAACCAAAATTGGCGAAAACTATCTCAAATAAACTACTAAACATTTTAATCCTTTTAATTTGTTATATGGTATTATAGCTGTAAGTTGTTTAAGTTATACTTAACTTTGTAAGCATAACTCGTCGATTCTGTCTTGTAATTGCCATACTTTATGGTCTTTTTGCTGTGTGAGGGTTTTTTTCTCAGATTCAAGGGTTTTAAGTAGTTGTGCTATTTCTCTGAGTCTATCGTCGCAAAGAGCAATTTCATCGCTCTTTTCTTTAAGTTCTGCAAGAATAGTCATGGTTAAATACCATAAACTTCGGTTAGAGTTTCGTCTAACTGTTTCATTTCAGCCATCTCATCTTGAGTTGGCCCAACATCATAATTTTTGGTCATATT
>QMNM01000293.1 GCA_003647765.1 Candidatus Cloacimonadota bacterium | reverse complement strand
ATTTAGAATCTCTTCTCTTACCTGTCCTAAATTTTCAATTGTCTTTGCATCATTTGTCTCAATAATATTTTCCATAATCATCCTTTTCTATATTATTACATAAACTAACAGAAACTTTTTATTCTTTAAAAGTTAGGAATAGATGACCTGGTAGGTCGTACTACTATGAATACATCTCTGAATTGTGGGAATTATATTTAATCATTCTTAATTATTCTATCTTTATATCCATCCTCAATTTTTGATATATCTACATCCCTAAAAGTATCAGTAATCTTTACTCCAATATAACTAAAACTAATCAAACCAAGAACTGTTATCAATATTCCTGTCAATAAATGAGCAAATGTCATTACTGCACTTACCATCTCTTTATTTAATCCCAAACCAACAGAAAATATAATCACCATTATCAGTTCATTACTGCCAATTTGTGCTGGAGGACAGGGTAAAATATATGAGAGATAGATTAAGGTATATCCAAATAAGATTATAGGAAATGGAATTATCTGTCCAAACGCTCTGAACATACAAAGGAAATAGAGACTGTCAATTAAAACCGCAGTAAAGGTAAGAAGAATCAGCTGTGGCAATATATTATAATGATGTTTGAATAAGCCAATCCCTTCTATAAATATCTCTACTATCTCAAAAAACTTACTCTTGTATTTTTTAGGAATAAAGAACAAAGATCTCTGGAACAATGATACTACTAAATCCTTCTTAATTGCTGATATAATAAGAATTCCTAATCCTAAAAAAACGACTACCAAAAGTATTACAATTAAAATCAATAATGGCTTTGAAATGTCAATATCAAGAAAAGGAATTAATCCAATTACTACAAAAATAGAGAGAGAGTCAAAGACCTTATCAATAAAAACTGACGGGAGTGTTCGGGATATAGATTTTCCCTCCGTTCTCTTTATAAAATAACTTTTAGCAAATTCACCTGCTCTTATGGGAATTATGTAATTCAGAAAGAAACCACCCATCCATACAAAATAAGCCCTTTTAACTTTTAGATTACAGACAGGTGTTAAAATTTTCCTCCAGCGAAGTGATCGGATAAAATATGAAAGTAGATATAAAAAAGAAGCAATGGCAATATAACCAAACTCTAACTTTCTTAAATAATTCAATACCTCTTTTAAGTTTATGAATTTTATCCATACAAATAGAAGTAAAATTCCAAACAGTATTCCAACGATTATTTTCTTTTTATCAGACATTTCAATAACTAATCTTTCCTTGCAATAACATAGCGATGATGAGACCAAAATTGTTTCAATCTCCACCAAATCGGAAGATTCTCAATAAACATAACTTTTTTGCACTTCTCCTCAAGTTCCTTATCTTCTTCAGCATAGTAAGCCATCATTGACCATACCCAACTATTATTATGATTTTCTTTAATTTTAATCCCTAATTTTTTCTTAATTTCATTGATTGGTAGGCAAGTATCAGGCCAGGGGGGAGTATCAAAAACACCATCTTCAATAATTGTTAATCCCCTATTTTTTAATATTTTCTTGATTTTTGAAATGTTTATCCATTCAGTAAAAACAGTGTTCTTTACGAAAAATTGTCTATCAAGCAAATATTTTCTGATAGGATAACCAATCTGCCATTTATTATTTACTGAAATAAAAACTATATTTCGTGACAGGTCTATCATCTTATTGATGATTTTATCAGCATCTTTAAAAAACCACAATGCTGCAAAATTCCAAACTATATCAAAAGTTTCGTTTTGAAAAGGCAAGTAGTCAACCTTATGTCTATCAGCGATAAAAGATCTCAATTTGCTTTCAAGCTTCAAGATTTTCCAATGATTTCTAACCTTCTCCATCCTATCTTTATCAAAATCCACTAAAGTCACATTTACACTTTTTTTCGCTAAATGAACAGAATTTATACCGTCTATGCCTGTCATCCCAAAAATTGGATATTCCAGAACTTCTTTGATTTCAAACTGTTCCATCAATCTATCAAAGATATAATTTATTATGAATCTCTCATAAACAGTCCCAAGCCCTTCATTGAAATCTTTTTTAAGGTTCATTTTACCCTCAATATTGACACAGGATATGAACCCTGTGCTACTTCACACTCTTATACCAGTCAATTACATACTTAAAATTAGGAATGGTCTCGTGAGTAGAAATATGCAAGTCCATCTCTGCTGGACTGACATCGTAATACCAACTTCTAGAGATTAGCTTAATACTTGTTCTTAATCTCTCATTTTTTGAAAGAATGAAATCAAGCAATTTAAAGGACAGCATTGGCACTTTTTTCCATGATGGATATTTCCTATTTTTTAACTGATAACTAATAAAATCAACCAATTTTCTTAAAGAGACAGGATTCTTGTCGGCAATATTATATGCACTGCCAGAAGGGAGATTTCCTTTACCCGCACTAATAAAGGCAGAAATTAAAGTGTTAACATCTACCATATTTATTTTAATATCTCTGTTTGGAAGTATCATCAAGCCTTTATTTAATAAACTTATCAATTTATATGGGAAACCATAATCCCCAATTCCATAAGTTATTGTGGGGCGAATAATTATTAATTTCAGACCTTGCTTAACTAATTTCTGTAATTCCTTCTCTGCCAAGATTTTTGTAAAATGATAATAATTATCAGATTTACGACTTGTATTTTCATTTGGTGGTAATTCATCAGGAAAAGTACCAAAAACCCCTACAGAACTACAAAAAACTAATTTGCATTTATGCTTTAAACATTGTTCAGCAATATATTTTGTAGCATTTACATTTGTTTCATAGTAATCTTTCTTTGGAAAATTTCTTCCTCCACGAAGTGCAGCTATATGATAAACAATATCAAATTTATCCCGTCCTGTCTTGTCGGGATTAAATACTTCTACAATAAACTCAGGACTTGTTAATTTTCCTAATTTACAGATAACCCCTTTATCCTTGAATTCTTGATATCTTCTTATGTCCGTATTTGGTCTGATTAAAGCGATTATTTTGTTATTTTTGTCTTCTAATAACTTTTTACAAAGGTGT
>QMNM01000292.1 GCA_003647765.1 Candidatus Cloacimonadota bacterium | reverse complement strand
ATAAGTATTAGGTTTGAGTCAAATAAAATTTAGAAAGTAGAAAGGTGCTCTTGCGAACACCCTATTTTTCTATTTTCTTGATTTAAAATATCTGCTAATGTTTCGTCACTGCCCCGCTTCCCGCAATTACTTTCAAAACTTTGAACGAAAATCTCAACTTCAATTTACCACAAATCCTCGATACGAAATCAAGCGGGGAGTGACTTGATATGCGATTTAATTATTTTTCACCCGAGCAACCAGCCCGAAAGAACCTTCGATTACAAAATGCTTTCCAATTTAAAAAAATTAAACTGAAAAATCGTGGTCAAATACCTTGATTGACTTTTTAGTATACAATTTCACATCTCTATAAAAATTGCCTATAAATTCTTTTTTTTACATCTATGAGCTTGCTCTAAAATCCACTGAAGTGGTTAGAATTAGGTTCTTTTTACATTTTACCCACAGTTAAAACTGTGGGCTTCTTATCCACCGAATAATCGCTGATAGTAATTTCAAAAAGCCCACAACTTCAGTTGTGGGTAAGAGAATACAATAAGCCCATTTTAACCATTTTAATGGTTTTTATAGTGGACTCAATAATGATTGTTGGTTAAAAACTTTCATTAGTTTTATTCTTTATTTGCAGATAAATTATATTATATATTAGGAAAGTATAAAATACTACATTTCATCTCAGTCTGACTTATATTTTACCTGCCATTACATCTTTTTCGTTGCACTTGCATATTTTTACGAATTCATATTTAGGTGACCATTTAGTAGAATTACTCTTACGACGGATTAACTTTGCAATACGGATTTCTGTATTACACTTTGGGCAGAAATCTTTTCCTTCCTGAGAAGTTGCGTGAGCAAGTTTTGCGGCAAAACTTCTTACTTTTCCCATATTTGCCTCCTGATATTATTTTTTCAGCATTATGATATTTAGGTGGTGGAATAAATTAACATATACAATTAATACATAATTAACTGATTACGAAATAATTTTCCTTTGTGTATCTGTATATTTGAAAGAATAACCACATTTTCCATATTTTTAAAAATTTAAGTCAAGTTTTCCTAGTTTTGACGAAGTAGGATTACACCATCGCTATATAAAACTTAAATTAAGTGCAGTAATACTTAGATGATTCTCTATTTTCAAATTATTATGAGCATTTTGACCATCCGCAGTCAGGATTGGAGCATGTCTTACAACCCTCTTTGAATATAATTGGTGAACCACAGTCTGGACAGGACTCTGATAATTTTGTAATTCCTGAGTTATGACTATGCTTAAGATTTGCCCTTACATTTTTAATCCTTGATAACTGCTCCTTATTATTCCCATTTAGAGCAACAACTTCTGCTAATGCTTTAGAAATAGCATCAGCACAGGAAAGCACCATCTCACCTTTGTTCCACATTGGCGAAGGACAACGAATAGCCCTTAATTGCTTGATAATTGATTCTACTTTGACATTAGACCGTAATGCTAAAGAAATCAATCTGGCAATTGCTTCTAACTGTGCAGATGCACAACCACCGACTTTACCCATTTGCGTGAATACCTCACAAATACCTGTCTCATCACTGTTAATAGTTACATATAGATGTCCACATCCAGTTTCAATTCGTTTTGTTACCCCACTGGTAATATCTGGCCTTTTGCGCGGTGCAATGCGTGTTTTCTCCTCTTCCTGCATAGAGTTGCCAACATTCAATACTTGCTCATCACGACTGCCATCACGATATACTGTAACACCTTTACAACCAAGTTTATATGCTAATTCATATCCAAGACGAATATCTTCCTTTGTTGCAGAATTAGGGTAATTAATCGTTTTTGACACTGCATTGTCAACATAGCCCTGATATGCGGATTGCATTTTAATGTGCCATTCAGGTGAGATATCGTGTGCTGTAACAAAAACTCTCTTTATCTGTTCAGGAATTTCTTTAATATCTTTTAGTGTTCCATTTTCAGCAACTTTTTCCATTAGTTCTTTACTGTAAAACCCTTGCTTTTTTGCGATATCTTCAAAGTATTTATTAACATAAAGAAGCTTCGTACCGTCCATTACATTTTTTACATAAACAAGTGAAAAGATAGGTTCAATTCCACTAGAAGCATCTAAAATCATACTAATAGTTCCTGTTGGAGCAATAGTCGTAGTTGTAGCATTGCGGATGCCGTATTTTTGAATTTCTGATATTAAGCCATCCCAATCCATATCAATTCTATCTCTGATTAAAGTGCCTTTATCATATATACTACCTTTGAAATTGGGGAAACTTCCTTTTTCCTTTGCCAGTTCAATTGACTGTTTTTTTGAATGAAAATCAATAAATTCCATAACTTTCTTTGCTAATTCAACCCCTTCTTCTGAATTGTATGGAATACCCAACTGCACTAACATATCAGCCCAACCCATAACACCAAGACCAATTTTACGATTGCTTTTTGTCATTTTATCAATCTCTTTAAGCGGAAACTTTGAACGGTCAATTACATCATCCAAAAAGCAAACAGCGGTCTTAGTAGTTTCTTTTAGTAAATCCCAATCTATACTACGCACTACGCCATTCGCATTACGCACTTCGCATTTTTTTATCATCATTGCTAAATTGATAGATCCCAGCACACAGGATCCTCCTGCAAGAAGTGGCTGCTCTCCGCAATTGTGAACCACAAGACCATTGGCAATAAAAGAGTGTGTTTCTATATTTTTAATGTCATAAACTTTTTTCATACCAAGTTTTTCCATAGAAATTATTTTGTCAGTAAAATTTTCTGAGTAGTAA
This sequence comes from Candidatus Cloacimonadota bacterium, assembly GCA_003647765.1. Taxonomy (GTDB): domain Bacteria; phylum Cloacimonadota; class Cloacimonadia; order JGIOTU-2; family B8-G9; genus B8-G9. The sequence continues at coordinate 256 of QMNM01000292.1, read as the reverse complement.
TTTTTTGATTTTAGAAGGATTATCTTTTTATCATTTTTCCTGCATAAAAATCCAATTTGCTCTAAGTATGTTAGAACCGATTTCTTGCTGATAACCAGTTCATACAAAATTCCATCTGTTTCGTATATTTTTTCCCTTCCAGTAATAGTGATGTAGGAAAAAGATTTTCTTGCAGGACGGCTGCTATTATAAATTTTGGAGCAAATATTGAACTTAAGAAGAAGTAATTGGGTTTGCCCTAACAATGTTCTGGATT
>QMNM01000291.1 GCA_003647765.1 Candidatus Cloacimonadota bacterium | reverse complement strand
GAAGGAGAAATAGAACGCAGATTACACTGATAACACGGATAAAAAATATTATAATAAAAATCTGTGAAAATCTGTATAATCCGTGTCATGTGCGTTCTATCTTTATAGTATTATTACACAGTCGCAACTAAAAAAGTATCAATTGAATAATGCCTGAATAAGTTCAAGATAACTGCAATATTATTACTCTTCTTTATCTCTAATTATATTTATAATATTATATTTTGCTGCTCTTGTAGCAGGTATAATTCCTGATAATAAGCTAATAGATATAGAAATTATAATCACTAATATTATATCAAGCAATTCAATTTTGACTGGCACAGCTTGGAATGGCATTCCTTGAATAGGCAGTTTAACAAATTGCCATTTAATCTGACACATCAACAGAGTTAAACTTGCAAATAATCCAGTAGCAGTGCCTATCATACTGATAATTGTAGAGTTAATGAAGAACACTTTCTTTATATCTAACGAAGTGGCACCTAATGTTTTAAGTATACCTATGTCAAATTTCTTCTCTATTACCAGCTTGATAAAATTGCCAATCATATTAAAAGTAGCTATTAAAAAAATCATACACAGAACCAGGAACATTACAAGCTTCTCAAATTTTATTGCAGAAAATAAGTGCTTTTCAAATTCAGACCAATCTAACACCTGCCAATCTGTTGACAATGTTCTCTTTATTGTCTTAGCTATCTTTAATGACAGATTTGGGTTTGTAGTTTTAATCTCTATATAAGAAACTTCATCTTTCCAATCTAAAAATTCCTGAGCATTTTTAAGAGAAATATAGGAATACTTTAAATCATATTGAGGCAGTCCTGTAACAAAGATGCCAATAATTTTAAATTTTCTTGTTTTAGGAATAGGACCAAATGGTGTATATTCAGTTGCTATAGGAGATGATAGAATAATCTCATCTCCCAAGTTTGCTCTTAATTGCCCAGCTAAATCACTGCCAATTATAATTCCGTTATTTTCAAGTTCATCAGAATTCTGACTGCCAATAAAGATTTTTTGTAATAGATCCGTAGATTGCTGAAAACTTTCCAATTCTATACCAAAACATACTGTTCCAGAAACATTATTATTATTCATTAGCATGGCTTCTGTGCGACAGATAGGTGTAATGGAATATACACCTGCCAAGTATTTAATCTTATCTTTTATCTTTTCCCACCCAGAAAATTGTTGGTAATCATTGGAAAAAATCTTTATTTCAGAATGTACTCCTATGATCCTGTTTGTTAAGTCATAATCAAAACCGTTCATAACAGACATAACTACTATCAATGAAAATACACCTAAAAATATTCCAAGAATTGAGATTAGATTTCCAGCTGCAATTCCTTTATGATTATCCGATTTTAGATATTTTAATGCAATTTTTAAATAATAACTCATTGTCTATTTCACTATAACAACGCAAAAATTTTTAAAAATTAAGTATTATGAACAAAAAACAAAAATCAAAATTACTTATTTGTATGTCAAGGATTTGATAATTTCACACAAGAAATGTTTAGAATCCACAATGAGAGTATCCAACAGAAAAGGAAGAATATCCAAAAAGAAAAATGTCTCTCATAATCCCGTAGGGATGAAATACTTATAGCAAATAATTATATCAACAAATCACAGCTCCATAGGAGCGATATATTCGGATCTTATAATACTGTATTGGTTTAAAAAGTTATCATAAAATTTGACAGTAAAGTAATGTCATCTAAATTTTATTCAATAATTGCGATGATGTAAATATCAATACTGAATCAATAAAGGAAAAATAATGTTTGAACTTTTAACTTATAAATTTATGCAGAATGCTTTTTTATCTGCAATGTTGGTCAGTATTGCCTGTGGAATCATAGGGACTTATGTAGTTACAAACAGGATTGTATTCATTAGTGGTGGCATAGCTCATTCTGCTTATGGAGGTATAGGATTAGGATACTTTTTAGGCATAAACCCAGTTATTGGTGCAATTATCTTTTCAATTATTTCTGCTGTCAGTATGGGACTAGTAAGTATTAAGACCGAACAGAAAGCAGATACAATCATTGGTGTAATGTGGGCAGTTGGAATGGCAATAGGTATAATATTTATTGATCTAACACCAGGATATACCGGGGACTTAATGAGTTATCTTTTCGGAAGTATTTTAACTGTATCTTATTCTGATATTTTCATAATGATTATATTGGACATTATCATTTTGTCAATAGTTATGCTCTTTTTCAAGGAATTTTTGATACTCTCTTTTGATAAAGAATTTGCACAGATTCGGGGCTTAAATGTTAATCTTTTGTATATTATTTTACTAATTTTAATTGCAGGCACAGTTGTAATGTTAATGAAAATAGTTGGGCTAATAATGTTAATTGCCTTACTCACAATTCCAGCTGCGATTAGTTCTAAATATACAAGCAATTTAGCAAAAATGATGATTTTATCAAGCATACTTGGAATGATTTTTACTACACTCGGATTGATAATTTCTTACTATTCTAATCTCACTTCTGGACCATGTATTATACTTGTTGCGGCCATCGGATTTTTCTTATCATTTTTTAAAAAACCAATCAGATCTGTATAAATAATAGTATATTATCAGAGCAAATATGAAATTGCTAATAGAAAGCCACAAATTTACGAAATATTAACCCCAGAGTTACAGAGAACACGGAGAAAAATTTAATCCCGATAAAAAATTTTAGCCACAAAATTACACGAAAACACACAAAAAAGAATAGCACATTTATATCAATTAAAATATTTGGTAGTCCCCCAGAAGTAGTGGTGAATAATTTATTAAATAAAGTATCTCAGAATACAACTACTTAATACAGGATTACCCATTTTCAGACAATAGACCATGAAACCCGACTCGAGTTCAAAGAACCCGAGTCGAGTTTCTGTGAAAAAAAATCCCGTGAAAACACACAAAAAAGAATAGCACATTTATATCAATTAAAATATTTAATTTTTATGAATAATAATTTATTGCCTTATTGCCATAGAGACACAGAGAACACGGAGAAGAATTTATTG
>QMNM01000290.1 GCA_003647765.1 Candidatus Cloacimonadota bacterium | reverse complement strand
TCGTTTATACACGACGGTGAACCCTGTGCTACTATTAAATCCTTAATTATCTTATAATAAAATTTCATATAAGGATAACATCATAATAGCTTGTCAAAAAAAAACTATTTCTCTATTTTTATTGATGCTTTCAAGTTTTGGTTATCCTTTATAAGTAGCGGTATTCTGATATGATTTATTAAATAAAGCAACTCAAATTGAATGCAATTACTTATATAGAATTACCCATTTTCAGACAATATACCGTAAAACCCGTGAAACCCGACTCGAGTTCAAAGAACCCGAGTCGAGTTTCTGCCGTATTCTGATATGATTTATTAAATAAAGCAACTCAAATTGAATACAGCTATTTAATACAGGACTACCCATAATGCATTGTTGAAATATATTCTTTTAATTCATTTACCTTATCTATTTTTTCCCAAGTGAACTCTGGTTCAGTTCTGCCGAAATGTCCATAAGCTGCGGTTTTCTTATATATTGGACGAAGTAAATCTAAGTACTGAATTATTTTAGCAGGTTTTAAGGGAAAAATATCTCTTGTCATTTGCACTAATTTTTCGTCAGATATTTTTCCAGTACCAAATGTATTAATCATTAGGCTGACTGGTTCAGCAACTCCGATAGCATAAGCGAGTTGTATTTCGCAATGGTTAGCTATTTTAGCTGCAACGATATTTTTTGCAATATACCGAGCCATATAAGATGCAGAGCGGTCAACCTTTGAAGGATCCTTGCCAGAGAAACACCCACCGCCATGACTGCCTTTGCCACCATAAGTATCTACAATAATCTTTCTACCAGTAAGGCCAGTATCTCCCATTGGACCACCTATGACAAATCGTCCAGTAGGATTTACATATATCTTGATGTTTTTATCATATAAATTTTCTGGAACTACTGGCTTAATAACATTTCTAATCACATCCTCTCTGATTTGTGCTTGTGTAACATCTGGTGAGTGCTGAGTAGACACAACAATTGCTTTTACTCTTTTTGGTTCACCATTTTCATATTCAATAGAAACCTGAGATTTGGCATCTGGCTTTAAATAAGGCATTATAGAAAATTTTTCTTTTCTAATTATTGCTAATCTTCTTACTAATTTATGTGCTAACATAATAGGCAATGGCATTAGTTCTGGTGTCTCATTACAAGCATAACCGAACATCATTCCTTGATCACCGGCTCCTTGCTTATGTTCCAATGTTCCTATAACACCTCTGGCAATATCAGGAGATTGCTCATTTATAGTGGTAAGAATTCCTGTGGTCTCATAATCAAAACCCAAATTAGGCTCAGTATAACCGATCTCTTTAACAGTATTTCTAACAACATTAGGAATATTAACATAGCATTTAGTAGTAATTTCACCACCGACTATACATAATCCAGTAGTAACAAAAGTTTCACAAGCAACTTTAGCATTAGGGTCTTTATCTATTATTGCATCTAAAATTGCATCCGAAATCTGGTCAGCAATTTTATCCGGATGCCCTTCACTTACAGATTCTGATGTGAATATATGCCTTTGCTTTAGCATTTTTCCTCCTCAGTTGGAAATAGCCACAGAGGACACAGAGAGAAATTTATGATCACAGAGAAAGGAACAACTCGGCGTTCTTAGTGGCTAAATTATATAATAATTATATCACATTTAATTATAAACAGTTGAACTGATATTATTTTGATTTTGCATGGTTGGTTGAATCTTTTTTGGTTTCTATTGTATCTGGTAGTGGTGTACCTATAATTTTTAGTAAAGTATCTTCTTTTGAAACTACAGGCATTACTCTGTCTAAAGAATCAGGTATAGCCGACTTTTCCTCTATTTCTTCTTGTTTAGGGAATAGATAATTCTGTCCATTAAAAAACTTCTGAGTTTTTATAGCAAGCTCATTTTTAGCAAAATTGTCCTGCAATTTTTTAAAATATATTTTACTTGTTAGTGTATCATTTTGTTCTGTTAATAGTAGATAGCCCTTAGTGTATAATGCTTTTGGATAATAATCTGATTTTGAATAGTATTGTATTATTGTGTCCAAATAACTGATTACTTCTTCTATTCCTAAGGAATCTGGTTTAAGAAAGTATGTTTCTACTTTACCAAAATAGATCCCTGCTTCTAAATTTTGTTTTGTAATAAATTGCGGCTTTTTACCAGCTAATAACTGTTCACCAGCATAACTATATTCCGAGTCAGGAAATTTAGTTCTTAATTCCTGAACAATGGAATCAGCTTTAACCGTATCATTTTTTACTTTTAGCCAAATCCAGGATTTCATAAAAAGGGATTTAGGAAGTATATCTGTGCGATATGTGATTAATAAATTGTTTAAGGATTTTCGCTGTTGATTAAGAGAGGCAGTGTCCATTTTTGTAATTACTTTTATGCTATCGTTTGTACTATCAACTGATATTTTTTCTGTTGTATCAATAATTACATTTTTGTTTGCTATCAATCTATCAATCAATAAATTTATTGAGTCAAGTTCTGTCTGGATATAATTATATTGTTTACATATTTCATCATATAAGTAAAGGGCAGAATCAGGCATATTTAAATCAAGAGTATAATACTCTGCTAACTGAAATTGTATATCAACAATTGCCACAACATCTGTTGTTTTATCTTTTTCTTTATATTGAACAATCTTGCTTGCAATTGCTCCTTTTCTAAGTGCTTCTTCAACATACTGCGACTTCCTATATTCATTATGAACTTTATCAAAATTATCAATGGCTTTTTTATAATCATGAACATAAGTAAAATACATTTCACCTAAATAATAGTATGCCTCTGCTGAAAACTTATTCTTTTTATTATTGGCTATAATATTGTTAAATTCTTTGCTTGCTTGTTCAAGATCCTCTTGTTTCATATAACAAATTCCAATTTGAATGCTAATATTATAAATATTATCTTCATCAGTTTCTTTGTTTCTTAGATTTTTAAAAGAAGTAAGTGCTTTATCATTCTGGCCAGTAGCAAGATAGATTTTACCAATGAAAAATTCTGCATCTAATTGGACTCTTTTCCTGGGCTTAGCAGATAATAAATCCTGAAATGTCTTTAATGA
>QMNM01000289.1 GCA_003647765.1 Candidatus Cloacimonadota bacterium | reverse complement strand
CTCGTTCCCAAGCCCATGCTTGAGAACACACTTTTACACAGTTTGTTAAGTTTGTATGAGTTCGCGATTAAATCTCCTTTATTAGACGCGAACAGATTGCTAACTTGATAAAACTCATCGCGAAATATAATTTCTAATTTATCTTTTTAAAAATATGATTCTCCACATTGGACACACCCAAGCCCGAACTGAATTAAATGTTAGATGATAACATTTTTTGTCAATCTGGAATGGGATAAGTTTTTTACCATTTTCCATTTGCAATAAATATATTCCATCATTTTATTCTTTCCTCGTAATTGTTCTTCCAACTCTCTCCATTAGGAATATATGCTGTGATAATTGCCAAACAATCCTATTTAATTTTATTAAAATTCGTGAATATTCGTGTACATTCATGGCAAAGATGAAAATAAATGCGAACCTTACAAAATTACACGAAAGACAAAAATATCTATCTTTTATCTTTTTCTTTTTTGCTAAACCTCATCGGATGGTCATCTTCTGTAAACTCAGGATTATTAAGTGTAAGGAGTTTTCGTAAGTCAGGATGTCCAATAAAGTTTATTCCAAATAAGTCGTACATCTCACGCTCAATCCAGTTTGCACCTTGTGTAATAGGAGTTAGAGAATACATCTCAGGGTTCTCTTTGTCAGTAATCACAATTCTCGGATTGTAGTAAGTGCCAGTTTTATCATCAGTGAAATGATATAACACATCAAAACCATTGTAAATTTCAGTTGCAGTAGCAATGGAGAGTCGGCATTTCATTGTATTGAAAAGATAATCAGCCACTTCTCGTATATCTTCATTTTTTACATCAAAATAGTACCGTTTTTTCTTTTTGATAATATTGCTCAGTTTATCCTTAAATTTTTCAAAAAATTGTTCGTGCATATTTAATTCCCCTAACATAGCTTTATTACAACTAAATTATACTTAATAGATTTTTAATGCTTTAATAATACCACATTTTAGGTTCAGGAATCCCATTTTCCGATACAGCAGTTTCCATAAGTTTGATACTTACCCTTTTCTCAAAGCAGTTATGACCTTCACAACTGCATCAATCATAGCTTCTGGTTTTGGTGGACAACCAGGGATATAAGCATTAACAGGAATAACATTTTCCAGCGGTGCACCTTCTCTATTATAACTACTCTTAAATGTTGCACCTCCAATAGTGCAGGTTCCAACACCAATTACAAAAATCGGCTTAGGTGCTTGTTCATATAATTTTTTTACTTTCTGGCTTACTTTATGATTGCATATTCCTGTAACTAACATTACATCAGCATGCCGTATTGAACCAACTAATTTCATTCCAAATCGTTCAATATCATATCCAGGAGTTAATAAATCCAAAATCTCAATATCACAATTATTACATGGAGATGCACTAACATGAAATACCCATAATGACCTTGTAAGCATATTAGTTTTAAAACCCATATTTTCTCCTACGAAATTATTCAATACAGAAAAAGGATGACAAAGCACTGAAAAATACAGATATGGAAAAGAAATTTAAAAATATGTTCTTCATATTTTTACAATCCTAAAATTGCCAAAATTACACCAACAAACGCTATAGGACTTGCGTATTTCCAGAAGAAGTTAAGTGCAGAATCAATACGCACACGAGGATTCGTGTTTTTTATCAAAATTATTATCACAACAATGACCAGATATTTTAAGATACCAGCAATTATACCCCAGACAGTAAGTTTAATACCACCTAGGAAGAGGACTATCAATAACATCGGTAAAAGAACAAACATCATATAATGAGCCATTTTCCAGAAGGCAAGCAAAGGTCCAGAGTATTCTATAAAAGTGCCATCAACAATCTCTGTCTCTGCTTCTGGAATATCAAAAGGCTGTAAAGTCATCTTTGCTTGAATTACTAATATGCCAATGATGAATGCGATTATTCCTGATAGAGAACCAATTATCGCTCCATTACTTGCCTGATAAGATATAATGCCTGTTAAGTTTATCTGATAACCACTTTTTATAATGGCAATTAAAGCAACTAATATAAATGCTAATTCATCAGAAAGTAATAATTTTATCTCCCTACTCGCTCCTGTACTTGAATAGATATTACCAGTTGAAGAAGCACCAAGAATTACACAAACAGAATAGATTACTAATAAATAGATAATCAGGATTAAATCACCACCAATACCAGAATGGAAAAATGTTGCTGTACCAAGAATTGTTGAACTTAAAGCAACTGTTGCAAATGCAATTATTGGTGCAAGGAGGAAAATTACATAAGGGGAATTTTTAATAAGAATTGTTTCTTTGCCGAATAATTTGAAAATATCATAAAAGTTCTGAAGAAATGGTGGTCCTACACGAAACTGAACTCTGGCACTGACTTTTCGTTCTACCCAACCTACAACTAAACCTAAAACCAACGTAAATAAAAGACCAGGAAAAATTAGCGAATATAAGATATAATTTAGTATCATATTTTCTCCTCCTTGAATCGCCAATTATATGTTTTTATTGCTAAATACTTACCTGCAAAAAAGATATTATTTTCTGGATCCTCTTTCTCAATTTCCGTAATTTGAAAACAGCCATCTGGAGCGGTCTTTACACAAAGTGGGATATAATCAGGATTCTCTGATAATTGATTTAGACAATAGTCGCATTTAGAAGTAACATAGTTTATTGCTTCTGGAAAGATGGTTCCAAATGGGCAAGCAAGTATGCAACTTTTACAACCTACGCAACGCATATTATACCTTTTAATAGTTCCTTGTTCAGTGCGTTCTAATGCTTCTTTTGGACAGGCATCAACACAATGAGAGTGCTTACATTGGCGACAATATGCGGCAAACTCGGCTATTTCAATTAAGGAAATATATCCTTTATTTTCATTAGGATGATAAAGATATTCACACTCAATTTTATCAGAATAATCTTTATTATCCAGAAGCTTATCAATATCAATTAATAATCTTTTCATAAAATTTTCTCCTGTGTTTATATAGGAATTTATTACAGAAATTTACAAAAGCGAAAAACGCAAAATCTTTTTTGTTATTTACTTAATTTTACTTTGTCATAT
>QMNM01000288.1 GCA_003647765.1 Candidatus Cloacimonadota bacterium | reverse complement strand
GATTATTGCCAGTTTTTCACCATCACCAACTGTAAAAGAGACATTCTTAAATAAATAATTCTTCTGTGTCTCATAACGGAAAGAGACATCTCTTAGCTGAATGAATGACATAAGCATCTCCATAACCTCTACATTTTTTGTGTATTTTTGTGTGATTTTGTGGCTAACACTATCAGAGCATTCCAAATAATAAAAAAAAGCCGTGAATCTTATGATCCACGGCTGGTTAAAATGTATATAATAAAAAAACCGCAGATCCAACAGTATCTGCGGCTATTATGAATGTAAATTTATTAAGTTATATTGGAACAGCAGATACCGTCAACAATGACACTGAATTAGGACACACTATACCTATAATATCCTTATAAGCGATAGTGATTGATAATTTTTGCTTGGTCATTAGTATCTACCTCCAATTTTTTAAACTTTAACATAAAGTATAATAAGTAATTGTATTATAGCAAATTTTTTTTGAAATTTTTTATTTCCATTTATAACCTTTTAAAGTACCTAATATAGCAAAGCTTAGAAAATATGGGATATAGAAAATTTCACATAATGGGAAAATCCACAATCTTTTTGTCTCTTTCAATGATAAAGCAATTTTGGCCATTAAAATGAATTCCAAACATATTTTTAGGACTATCAATTTTAGCCATAATATCCAGCTAAAATCATTAGTAAAAATCAAAATGAAAGTATAGATAATTAGAATATAAAAGACAAATATAATAGATGTTATCAGCTTAATTGAAATTGGATAATATCTCCATTTGGATGCTCTTCTTTTTTCTTGTTGATATTGTTCATATTTGGACTTGTCTTCTATGGATGGGACATAGCTATCTTTATCTACGACAAAATGCAGGTTATATCTTTTTGATTTACTAATTTTTTGTAGCATTAGGTCATCATCACCAGATAGGATGTGGCCAATACCAGAAAAGCCACCAATATCATTATAAACGGATTTACGATATGCAAAATTTCTTGCTGTGCAGGTAACACCCCAGTTCCAGCCAATAGTACCAGCAGAAATAGCAAAAATAGACAGTCGTTCCAATCGCTTTATTGCGAATAGAATTTCTGATAATAAATGTTTATTCTTATGAGATACTAACGGTGAATAGCCAACAACAACATCAACTTTATCTATAAATTGTCTATTGATTGCAGATAGCCAATTTGCAGTAGGTCGGCAGTCAGCATCTGTGAAAGCTATTATTTCTCCATTTGCAATAGCAATAGCTTTATCCAAAGCATTTTTTTTGCCTACAAGATTTCCTTCTTGTTCTATTATACTTACATATCTGAGATTATCTAAATTTTGACTGTATTTTTTTAATATAGTTTCAGTATTATCTGACGAGCGGTCATTAACAATGATTATTTCGTATTTTGTAGATGGATAATTTTGGTTTGACAGATGATTGATTAGAGGGATAAGGTTCTTTTCTTCATTACGAGCAGATACGATTACAGATATAGAATGATATTTATTTTGGCGATAATTTTGTAACCTTAATAAACCCAGTAAGATAAAGAAGAGGAATGAATAATAAGCGATAGATAAAACAATAAATACACTCGTGAATATCTCAATCATAATTCTTAATTTTTCAAATAGATACTGTAAGTATTAGTTTTTTGATAAAAGATGAAAAATAAAAATTAAGAAAGCATTATTATTTGTCATAAAATCCTGATACCTTTGGTTGAAAACGCATTAAGTTTAAGGTCAGAAAATTCTCTATGTTTGAACTTATCAATTCCAGCTGCAGCTATCATTGCTCCATTATCTGTGCATAAAATAGGTTCTGGAATACTAACATTTATGCCGAACTTATTTGCCTGTTTTGTAATAAGATTTCGTAATTCGCTATTAGCTGCAACTCCTCCTGCCACACATATTTGTTTGATTTTATATTTTCTTGCTACTGCGATTGTTTTTGTTATCATAATATCAACAATAGCTGCTTGTGCGCTAGCACATATATCTGCTAAATGCTGAGCAATAAAATCAGATGTTTGTTTTGATAAATATGTAATTACAGATGTTTTTAAGCCGCTGTAACTAAAATCGTAATCTTCTTTGATATTCAATGCGCGTGGGAATTTCACAAAATCACGATTGCCTTTTTTTGATAGTTTATCAATTTCAGGTCCGCCAGGATAAGGCAAATTAAGTAGTTTGCCAATTTTATCAAACGCTTCCCCAGCTGCATCATCACGAGTCCTGCCTAAAATAGTGAAATTATGCATATCATCAAACTTTACCAGTTCTGTATGTCCACCAGAAGCAACTAATGCGATGAACGGTGTTTCTAGCTTTCTATTATGCAAAAAATTAGCATAGACATGCCCTAAAATATGGTTAATAGCCAAAAGCGGAATGTTAAGTGTGTATGCAAAACTTTTAGCGAATGATACACCTACAATTAAGGAGCCAATCAGTCCTGGATTAGTTGATACAGCTACAGCAGATAATTTTCTTGGTTCTATCTTTGCCTGTTTTAATGCATTATCTACAACTGGGACAATATTTATAATATGTTGTCTGGATGCAATTTCAGGCACTATACCACCATATTTATTATGAATTTCTTGAGAAGAGATGATATTGGATAGAATTTGAAAGTTATGGTTAACAATAGCGGCAGAAGTATCATCACAAGAAGTTTCAATGCCAAGAATATTTATCATAATATATAGATAAACCATTCCAAATGTAATAGCCACAAGATTACACAAAAGATCAGGAGGCAGAAGTCAGAAATCAGAAATCAGAAGTCAGAAGTCAGAAGGAATAGCACATTGAAAAACGCTGACTAATACAGATAAGACATTAACATTACTTTGAATATTACTCTGTGTCTTCCATGCCTCTGTGGTGCATATAGTAGCCACAAATTCGTCATTCGGAATGGTGCTTTTGGATGGAAATATTCTATAAAGGATTTTTGTCAGCCAGAATTTACCTTACACTACTGATGAGACAGTTCAGCCATGAAGAAACACTAATATAAACAGGACTTTCGCAGTGTAGTAATTTTATTGTTATAAGTTCAAACTAATTGCGAGTGGATAAAT
>QMNM01000287.1 GCA_003647765.1 Candidatus Cloacimonadota bacterium | reverse complement strand
TGAGTAAAGACGCAGAAAAGAAATTGCGTAAGACCTAGTGCGTTAAATATAATGCAATTAGAAAATATAATCAAAGCATTGGCAGGAGAAAATGTTCTATTAGATAAATACAATATCTCATCAGACCTTAATATAAAAGGTATTAAATTTGATTCTCGGAAAGTACAGCAAGACGATCTTTTTATTTGCATTCCTGGATATGATGTTGACGGACATAATTATACAGTAGAAGCAGAAAAAAATGGAGCAGTTGCTTTAATTACTGAAAGGAAATTATCATCCAAACTGCCACAGATTGTAGTAAATGATTCCAGAATTGCTATGGCAATTGCATCCAAAACATTTTACAATAATCCAGCAAAAGATATAATTCTAATAGGCATTACTGGTACAAATGGAAAAAGTAGCACTGCTATTATTATCAAGGAAATACTCAGGTATGCTGGATATAAAGTTGGATTGATTGGCACTATTTCTTATTGGATAGATTACAAAGAAATCCCAGCAGAACGAACTACTCCAGAATCAGCAGATATTTATAAATTACTTTCAGAAATGAAACAAGCTGGATGCCAAGTTGTTGTTATGGAAGTGTCCTCACATTCATTGTCATTACATCGCACTTATGGTTTAGAATTCTATGAAGCAATTTTTACTAACTTATCCCGAGACCATTTAGATTTCCATAAAAATATAGAGAATTATACTGCGAGCAAATTCAAACTATTTGAACAATTAAATCAGCAAATTAAGCCAGGAATTGCTATTTTAAATATTGATGACAAAACAGGACTGAAATTTTATAATAAACTTTCTGGTATAAGAAAAATATCTTTTGGCTTTGATAAATCAGCTGATTATCACATTATCAATTATCAATTATCTTTGAAAGGCACAAAATTTTTTCTATCATCAAAAGAAGAGACGATTGAAATCCAAAGTTCCTTAATAGGAAAACATAATATTTACAATCTTACATGTGCAATCGCTGGTATTTTAAATATTCGTTTGAAAATAAGTAAGGAACAAATTCAGCAAGGCATCTATTCTATTAAAAACATTAAGGGTAGATTGGAAAAGATTGAGAAAAATAATTTGCATATTTTTATTGATTATGCACATACTCCGGATGCACTGAAAAGTGTATTATTGTCGTTAAGAGAGTTCAAAGACACTGCTCGTATTATCACAGTATTTGGAGCAGGTGGGGACCGCGATAAAGGTAAAAGACAACTTATGGGAGAAGCAGTAGATAAATTATCTGATTTTGTAATTATAACCTCTGATAATCCAAGAACAGAAAATCCATCTGATATTATTAAAGATATTTTGATGGGAATTCATAATAAAGAGAAGATAATTATAGAACAAGACCGTAGATTAGCAATTAAAAAGGCAATAGAAATTTCAGATAAGAATGATATAATTCTCATTGCAGGAAAAGGGCATGAAAATTATCAAATTATAGGTAAAAATAAAATTCATTTTGACGATAAAGAGATTGCAGAGGAACTTCTGTTATTAAAAAAATAAATCAACCTTTATTAGATTACTCTCTGTCTCTATGGCTAATAATTCGTGGCTTTATATCTAAATGCATCCATTAAATAGTTTTGAAATACTGAGTGCTGTATCTGGAAACAATTCTCATCTTGCAGATATGGTTGTACATAATGTTTCAATAGATACGCGCACAATAAAACCTAATTCTATCTTTTTTGCCATTAAAGGTGAAAATTTTGATGGACATTGTTTTGTTAAACATGCCTTGTCTAAAGGTGCAAATTTGGCTATAGTCAAACAAAATTTCTATATTAACGATTTGTTTAATGACAGGTTAATTTTTGTAAAAGATACTATTACAGCATTAGGAGAATTAGCACAATATTACAGAAAATTTTTTTCTATGCCATTTATTGCTATTACTGGGTCCGTAGGCAAAACTACTGCTAAAGAATATATTTATAATATATTGCAGACGAGGTTTCACTGTCATAAAACAAAAGGGAATTATAATAATTTTATTGGCTTGCCACTTTCAATATTTGATTTAGAGCAAAAGCATCAGGTTTCTATTATAGAGATAGGGACTAATAATTTTGGTGAAGTGCGTAGATTAACAGATATTGTTCAACCAGAAATATCCATTATTACCTGTATTAGTGATGCACATTTAATGAACTTTAAAAATATTGAAGGGATTTTTAAAGAGAAAATAGATATATATAAAAGTAAAAATCTAAAATTAGCACTTTATCCAGGGGATAATAAATTATTTAATGAATTTCATACCAAGCCGCATTTTTTCTCCTTCGGATTTGGCAAAGATAATGATTATAATATCTCTATAATAAGAGAGAATAGTAAGTTTATTTTTTCTGTTAATAATGATGTTTTTGCTTTGCCTACTATTGTTAAACACGATGTTATCAATTCAGTTCCAGCAATTATTATAGGCAAATATTTTGGATTAACAAATCAGGAAATACAGCAGGGGTTAAATCGTAAATTGGATTTATCTTTGCGTATGGAAATCAGGGAGAATAAAAGGCATAAATGGAAGATTATTGCAGATTGCTATAATGCTAACCCTTTATCAATGAATTCTGCGTTGGACTTTTTTCAAAAGCAAAAAGCGGAAAGCAAAATCCTGATTTTAGGTGATATGTTAGAATTAGGGCAACGAAGCAAATTTTTTCATCAGCAAATTGCAAATAAAATAAAAGAGATTCTGCCAAGTATTACAATCACGATTGGCAATGATGCAAAATATTATGATGGAGATGACCATTTTACCAAAGTAGAAGAATTTTTAAAAGTATTACATCCAAATTACTTTCCTGAAAATAGTCTAATCTTATTAAAAGGGTCTCATTCTATTCACTTAGAAAAAGTATTGGAAAGATTGGAGATGCTTTAACTATTCACTCACCTTGCGCAGATAGTGCAAGGATTAACTTACAATAAAAATTTTCAAAAAACTAATGATCTTAGTCTAAAAACCACTGAAGTGGTTAGAATTAGGTTTTTTACATTTTACCCACAGTTAAAACTGTGGGCTAATTCTGATTCTATGAAAGATGATGAAGTGAAGCCCACAACTTCAGTTGTGGGT
>QMNM01000286.1 GCA_003647765.1 Candidatus Cloacimonadota bacterium | reverse complement strand
CACCATTTTTATAAATTAAATCTTTTGCAATGAGTTTGTAAAGTCGGTGTAGAGGAAATAGCACACAGAAAAAGGATGACTAAAGACACTGAATAACACTGATAAGAGATTAAAATTACTCCGTGTCCTTAAATTTTACTCTGTGGCTACGCCCCACGCATTACGCACTACTCTCTGTGGCTACTTTATCTGTGTTTTTTTGAACTATTAGTTCGCGTTAAATAATCGGTAAAAATCATATTAAGTTACTAATTCCACTGCTTTTTTTGCTCCTGATGATAACGAACTTACAGATATAAGATTAAAATTACTCTTTGCTAAAATTTCCTTTGCTTTCTGCTCATTAGTGCCTATTAATCTTGTAATTATTGGAAGGCCAATATTTAATTTCCCAAGTGCCATTATAATTCCATTTGCTACATCATCACATCTGGTAATTCCACCAAAGATGTTAATAAAAATTGCTTTTACATTTTTGTCAGAATTCAATATATTAAAAGCATCTATTACCTTTTGTGGATTGGAGCTGCCGCCAATATCAAGGAAATTAGCTGGTTCTCCGCCATATTTCTTTATGACATCCATAGTTGCCATTGCAAGACCTGCACCATTGACCATACAACCGATATTGCCTGTAAGTTGAATATAACTCAATCCTTTTGCCTTTGCATCAAGCTCTTTTTTCTCATTTTCAGTAACCTCACGCAATTTGACAATTTCCGGCTGACGATCTAATGCATTATCATCAAAATTTATCTTGGCATCAATTGCAAAAATGTTCCCTTCTTGTGTGAGAATAAGCGGATTTATCTCTACTAATGAAGCGTCCTTCTCTTCAAATATTTTATATAATTTGTTAATTATATCCGCTACTTTAAATGCAATAGATGCGTCATAAAAAAGGTTAAATGCAATCATTCTTGCTTGGTAAGGCAATAATCCTATTTCTGGCTCAATATATAATTTATATATTTTTTCTGGTGTTCTTTTGGCAATTTCCTCAATATCAATTCCACCTTCTTTACTTGCTATAACAACAGGTTTGCTTTTCTGTCTATCCATAACAATACTAATGTAATATTCCTTTTTGATGTTCAGTGCTTGCTCAATAAGGATTTTCTCCACAGGCAAAGCTTTGATAGTCATAGAAAGTATCTGGGCTGCGGATTTTTGGAATTCTTGTTCGTTTCTTGATAGCTTTATACCGCCTGCTTTTCCTCTGCCACCAACTTGTACTTGTGATTTAATCACAACAGGAAAACCGATTTGTTTAGCAATATTCAGTCCTTGTTCCACAGAAAAAGCAATCTGTCCATCTGGAATTGGAATACCATTATCTTTAAAGATTAACTTCGCTTGATATTCATGAATTTTCATAATTCTGCTCCCATTCTGATTGTGATACTGTAAAATATTAGCCACAAAATCACACGAAAGTTTACAAAAATTACCTATTAAGTATTATTTTTTGTGTCTTTTACACACCACGCCTTAGGTTTGTATTTTTTGTGGCAAATAATTTATTTCTTGAAATAAAGACGAAACCAAAACTTCAAGCAATTATTGTCAAAATAAAGTCCAATGAATAACAGAGAATTCTTCTGTTGAATGGACTATTATCTTACTATATTTTTGTTATTTGCTGTTAATATAAATGGTTCTCCCGGATTACCAATTTGACTTGCATTCTTAAATATAACTGTCTCATTGCATATATACTTTTTCCCTGTTTTACTATCATATAGATAAAAACTAATTAGTGTAGAGTCAGTAGTATCATGTTTGAATCCATAGATAACAAAATGCCAAACATCAAAAGTTTTATTTTTATCATTAGGATATGGAAGCTCCTTCCAGTTTCCTAAAGCTCTTGCCTTGCCCTGTTTCTCCTCACCTGGAGCAAAGGCACCAATCATATTATTACCACCACCTTTAAACTCTTTACCATTTAACATTACCTTTGCCCAGACAACCATAAAATCTTTTGGCTCTTCCTCTGTTTTAGATGCTGTCTGCTGGCTTTTTTGAGGATTTAGTTCTTTTTTTGTCTCCTGTTCATCACTCGTTTTTTTTTCTTGTTTTTCAACATCTTTGTTCACATTTAGTTCTTTTTTTGTTATCTCTTCTCTCTCAGGTGTTCCTTTTTTCTTGTCAGAACTACACGATAACAATAGTCCCAAAAAGAGAATGAATCCAATTATTATTACTTTCCAATGGCTTTCAATAATTCTTTTTCCCATATTTTCTCCATATAATATAGATTAAGATTTACGCACTCTTATTATTATACTTTCTCAAATATTATATAATTCCTTTTGCCCAATATATTATTATTTTTTTGGGCAATATGATAGTTTACTTTCATCTCTTTAATAGGCAAAGTTTTTAATTCACTTTGAAAATTTTGTCCTTTATACAGAATAATTCTTCCACTTGTTTTTAGAATTAGCAACAGATTTAGTAATATAGTTTTGTCAATTTTTATTGCTCTGGACAAAATAATATCAAAGAAAACTTTATACTGTGATGTTATGTCTTCTAAGCGCTTGTTAATAATATAACAATTTGTTAGATTAAGTTGTTCTATAATGTTCTTTAAGCATAAGGATTTTTTTCTTTTTGCTTCAAGCAAATATAATGAAATACTTGGATAGATTATTTTAATAGGTATTCCGGGTAAGCCAGCTCCAGTTCCAAAATCCAAAATCTTCTTATTATGAAGGTTCATTAAATCATAAGGCAAAATAGAATCTAAAAAATGACTAGTCCAGATTGAAGATTCTGTATGACGAGAAATAAGATTTATTATAGTATTATGCTCCAAAATTAAGTCATTATACTGGTCAAATTTCTTTAGTAAAGAATCAGTATAATTTGGTAAATTTTGCATAAAGTTTGAAAAAATATCTTTGTTCGTCATTTTACTTAGGAATAATGAATAGATAATTTTCCAATTTATACATTCATTGCGAAGGATGATTTATCAGGGTTCTGCGATCCCGTAAATTAGCCACGAAGAACACGAAAAAAACACGAAAAAATACCAGACATCGGATCTCTTTAGCCACAAATTCACAAAAGATTATTTCTCTCTCTGTGTCCATACAATCTTTCAATCTTT
>QMNM01000285.1 GCA_003647765.1 Candidatus Cloacimonadota bacterium | reverse complement strand
TTTTACCGAAGTAAATTGCATTTGCAGGAGTTGAAATAGTTACATATCTAAATTGGTTATTATTTTGATCCATTCTACCTCTATCAAAAATTGCTTTTGAACCGTCAGATACAGCAGCATTCCAATGAGCAGTAGTTCCTAAGTCCCCATTTTTAACAGAGTTCATAGGAGTTGCAAATAAAACATAGTGAGAAATACTGTAATGATATCTACCACCAAATACAACAGCTCTTGTTCCGTCAGATGCAGCCGCACCAGACCAACCACCATAGAATCTACCAAAATTAACAGCATTCATTGGTGTAGAAATAGTCATATACTGAATACCACTATAATTATGTTGGTGAAATGATAAACCTCTAGTTGCATCAGAACAACCAGCTGAATGACCACCCACTCTCATGTTACCAAATAAAGTAGCATTAGATGGTGTTGAAATAGTAATCTTTTGGATTCTACCATGTCTCCATGAACCCATCCAAATACCTTTATCGCCTTTGAAGTTATAGTTGTTTCCACCAATTACGGCAGCATACTTAGAATCTTGTGAAAGCTTTCTAAATGTATTGTTTGCAGTAGAAGCTTTGAAGTTTGCTTTCTTAACGATAGCTTCACCTGTTGCTCTATTTAGAATTAAAGAACCAGCTGGAACATTAGTTACAGAATCAGTTTCTTTTTCAACAGTATAAACAAATGAATTCTTATTGAACTCTTTACCAACACCCATATATATTGATTTATCAGCAGATAAATGTATAGATTTGTATTTCTTAGTTGGAGAACCTAAATCTTGAATTTCATTACCAGTTGGAATAATATCCTTTTTAGGTTGTAATTCATTTTTAAGAATAACAGAACCATTAACAGTTCCGCCAGTAGTATCAAATTTAACAGATAAATCAACGCCAGAAAGGATATAGCTTCTTAATTCAGTAAGACTTTTACCGTCAATTGTTGTAGCTGATAAACCCCATGAATCACCATTCCAAGATAAAATGTTATCATTTTTAGCTTGTATAGTTATTGTTCCGTCAGAATTAACTACATGTGTTAAAGCAGTGTGAGAACCCATACCTTTTTTAGCTTCTAAATCAGTAAATGCTACTTGAGCAAATGAATGTGTTTTAGCACCTGGGTCTTGTAAATCTTCTGAGATAATACCAAACTTTCCAGTTCCGATGGCAGTATATGGGTATCTATTTCTACCTTTAACTTTGTGCCAAGCTTGAGATTTAAGCGAATCCATTCTTTTGTTAAGTTCAGTGTTTGTTCCAATAGCATCAAAAGACAACATAACAAACATTTCATTTTCTTTAACTGTTGCAAGTTTTCTTGCTAATTGAGTTCTTGCTGCATTTGAACCATAAGTATCATAATAACCTATTGATTTAATACTACTTGAAAAATTGTTTCCAAATATTACAAGTGCAATACCTCTTCTTTGTTTAACGGCAATAGTAGAAGATCCAATTTTCAAGTATCTGTGATTTCCAGATGTTCCTCTTTGATAGTTGTAACCAGTTCCTTTTACTTGAACTAAATTAGTTCCCTTTTTAGCATACCATACTTGACCAACTACCGGATTAGTGGGAGCAGTCTTTGAAGCAAAGTTTTCTAATAAAGCATAAAAGTTTTCATTTATTTCTTTAAGATATGTTTCTGTTCCTTTACCGAATAGATTAATCGAAGTTGAAGCAGATTCGATGTTACCATCGTCAATAGCTGTAACAACTTCATTAGATGTGTTTCTAATTTCTATAGACATATTATTTCCCCTTACCCTTTAATTTTTAGTTTATCAATATAATTTGACTTAACAATTCTTGAAATAAGTGATTCATCTTTAATTATTTGTGGTATCTTATTTAATATTTTTTCGTTGTTAATTCTTAAATTTTTACCTTCTAAAGAAGCGATAAATCCCACCATTAAACCTTTCATAGGAAAAGAGTCTTTTTCTAAATCAGTTTTGATAGAAAAATCTTCTGCGATATACCCTAATAAAAATTCAACCATTAATTTTGTATCTGATAAATCATCTTCAAAATCTTTGAATTGTCTTACTTTTGCTCTTGTGATAAACTTTAGGTCTAGTCTATCAATATAGTCTTCTGCGATTGCTGCGAGTTTTGTTTCTTCGTCAGTTCTTGAACCGTCCATTGAAACATCTTCTGGCATATCGTCTAAATCTTCTTGTATTGTTTCGTATGTTGACTTTGAAATCAATGCCATACCAACAGCGATTGTTTTAGGCAATGGGTAAAGTTTGAACTCACTAAATTTACTAAATTCAACCTCAGTCATTGCACATAATTTCCAACCGTTATATTCGGCTAAACCGATTTCAATACCATCTGGATTAACTCCCCCAATAGTGGGGATAAGATTTTCTTTGTAAATTGCGTATATAATTTCCATCATGTTCTCCTTAGTTTCCAGAAGCACTAGACGGTCTAGCACCTCTTCTTCTTATCATGTTACCAAAGCTAATAGAATTCATTGGAGTTTGTATTGTAATATATTCCATAGTGTTATTCCACCAACCAGCAGCAGATACACCTATATAACCATTAGAAACACCAGCACCTATACCAGTTCTTCCTCTTGTATTACCAAAGTCTACACCATTTGATGGTGTTGCAATTGTGATGTATTCGATTTTGTTGTTATTCCAACCACCATTCCATCCACCAAACCAAACACCTTTAATCATATCAGTTACAGTGTTTCCACCCGGACCTCTTGATCTTCGTGTACTACCAAAGTAAATTGAGTTTTTAGGAGTTTGAATAGTAATATATTCTAATCTACTTGACCAACCTCTTCTTGAATAACCACTAAAAACACCTCTTGTTCCAGATGAAACAGCTCCACCCCAGTAACCTTGTTTGATTGTACCAAATGTTGAAGCATTTGAAGGAGTTTCAAGAGTGATATATTTAGCTATATAATGATGACCTCTTGGATTACCTACAGCATTATAACCAGATCCGATAACACCTCTTGTTCCATCAGATACAGCAGATGAACCATAGTTCTCGTGTCCTAATGTTCCGAAAGCTGTAGCATTTCCTGGACTTGCAAATGTAATATAATCCATTTTACCATTGTGAGCACCGTGAGAACCAC
>QMNM01000284.1 GCA_003647765.1 Candidatus Cloacimonadota bacterium | reverse complement strand
TTTCTGAGTTCTGGTCCTCTGAGGGAAGTATTAAACATCTTCTGTATTATGGATATGTTTCTTTGAAAAATATTAAAAGAAAGAACATCAGCGTCAATAATAACTATACCATTTTTTTCTAATGTTTTGGAAACTGTTGATTTCCCAGAAGATATACCACCTGTTAAAATTATTCTACCCATTTGTATTTCTCCATTCATTAATTTCTTTCTCAAAAATTGGTCTAATGATTTTACAGTTTTTCAGTAAAGGTTCTCCATCAGAACCATTTCCAATATATTCACCCTCTACAAGATTTAATCTACTGTAATGGTATATCTGTCCAGATAAACATTGGGCAGTATTATAGCAGTTACCTAAAGTAGCAATACTTGTTTCATCAATCATTGGTAATAATAGCTGAAACTGCCCATCTCTATGTAGTGCTTCATAAACTGAAACACCTTCTTCGTAGAACTCATCCAAACTATTGTATGATTTGCCGTTTTCTGGAATCATACCAAATCTAACATAGACTACTTCCATTTATAACCCCTTATTATATGAGTAATTCAGGGTGGTTTATATCCACATCTGATATATATGTATTAATGGTAGCTATATCTAAATCCACATCAATTTTTTTGTCTCTATACATAGCAGGATTGACATGATTTCTTATAACCATTTGCATCTTTGCAGACTCATTAGTAACAATAAAATCATCAATGGAAACGGCATAAGATTTAACTTCTATATCCATATAAGTTGGAATTCTAATATCACCAAAAATATAAGTGCATTCATAATTTCTTCCAGTATCTGCAGAACCAAGCACAGAAGTGATACCTGTTAATTCTAATAATTTTGGTTCAATGAAACTATCATCACTTTTCGGCAATTTGCATACCCAATAGTTCTGACCGACTTCAAGTCTTTTCATTAGAATACCCATTAGTCTGAAATACTTCCACCAGTTTGTCTAATCTCTCTTGCAATAATCTTATTTTCCATTGTCTTATACGATAAACCAAAGTTTACAAGTAATCCAACAAAGCCAAGGCTCATAGCAAGGATTGTAAATGGATTCACATCAGTCCCAATAGTAGCAACACCAACATTAAAAATAATATTGAATGCATTAATTGGTTGCAATATCGGTCTATCATAAAATGATTGGAATAACACAGAAGTAAAAGTGATATTATCTCTTGTTGCTTCTTGTCTAATTGATTCTACATCAGAAATTATGGTCATAATAATCCTTTAAGCTAATACATCTTTCACGATACCTGAAGCTGCTCTACCATCATATAAGTCAGTGTACTCAGCTTTCAAGGTTTTCATGATTGAACCCATCATCTTAGGAGATTTTGTTTCTCCACCCTTAACCAATCCGCTTACAATCGTTTCCACAGTAACTTTAAGTTCATCTGCAGTCATTTGCTTTGGTAAGAACTCTGCCGTAATAGTAAATGTCATTTCAGAGTATGGAGCACCAGTAGATTTACTCTGGTTCGCCATTTTAGCTTCATGCTTCGCAGCACTAACAATATCTGCTTCTGTAACTTCTCTGTTACCATCTTCTTTAGCGAGTAACTGTGAAGTTCCTAAAATTGCTTGAAGAACTTTTGCTCTTTCTGGGTTTGCTTTTTTAGACTTCATCATGTCCATTCTTAATTCTTTTAATTTCATATCTTTTCCTTTATTTTTGTTAGTATATAGTAGTTTCACTTAATAGTAACTTAACTACCAATCATCTTTCCAATCAATTTCTTGTGGTATATGTTTCAAATAATGTTCTCCCAAATATAAGAACACTATCTCTGGATAATTATCTTCCAACCAAATACGGTCAGATTCCATAATTATATGTGTCAGGCTAGAAGCTGGAACAGATAATCGCATCCATACTTCTGGCGAGGTAATATTTTCAACAAATTGTTCTCTATTGATTTTAATCCGGTCTTGAATATACTCTGGACTCGGTTCGTTGTTCATAATTAAACCTGTTTCCATATTAGAACCTTTCTGGTATCCAGTTGTAATCAATTGTGTCAAAACCTTCACCAAACATTGGTAATGTAAAACCTTTAAGCATATTGATTGTAACATACTTGTTAATTCTCTTACCCTCTTTTTTTCCTCGTTCTTCATTACATTTTAACTGTTGATCAAATCCTTTGATAAATAGAACACATTTTTTGTTGTAATCTTTCTCAAATTGATTAATCCATTTTCTTCTGCTTTTCTTACTCATCAATGTCATATCAATCACCACATCTTTCTTTTCTCGTCTTGCAGTTTGAACCATTCTAATCATTTCGGCATCAACTTCTTCTTTCTCAATCTTTTCGTGTTCTTTCATTTTTAGCCACTTCCAAGAATCAGAATATGTAGCCATTCCATATTTTTTTCCAACAGATTCTACTAAAGCATCTCTTGAAATAATTACAGCACCATTTGAATTACCTTTCAACCACGCTGATTTATCACTACAGGGTGCTCCACATAATAATGTCAGTTGATGGGGTTTATTTCCTCTATAAACATCATCTCCAAGTCCATTCACTATTGATTCAAAATATTCTGGTAAGTTCTTAGTAAACTCTACATCATTATCTTCGACTATTTCTGGGTTAAAAAATCTACCAAAGCTATCACAACGGACTTGTTCAACAACATCTTTTAGTAATCGACTATTACCTTCATAGGTCTTTTTAATATCATCTTTAATTGTTCCATCTTTCTTAATATAATTAAATAGTGAACCGTGTAGTGCTACAACCTTAAATATCTGCAATTTATCTTCTTCTGATAATTCAGTTTTATTTAAGATGTCGACAACCATAAAAGCAGAAATTCCTTCATGACCTAAAAATCGCACTCTTTTTCTTTCTGGCACTTCTTCACGAGCAATAGGCTTCCCTAAATCATGGAATAATGAGCTGTATTTAACAATATTATTCTCTGGACAGAATATTTGTGAATTTTTGAATACCATTAGTGAGTGGGCTAAAACACGATTTTCTGTGTGGTATGGGTTAATTCCTATTACATCATCAAAAGCATGTTTACTTTCGTCCATAGATTTTACTGTTTCTGGAAAAGTTGTTAAAAACCACATCAGTAAAGCATTGTGGTCTGTATCTAAAGT
>QMNM01000283.1 GCA_003647765.1 Candidatus Cloacimonadota bacterium | reverse complement strand
TTTATAATTACTTATCATATCTCCAAAATGGGATGGAATCTGAAAATCCAACTCTCAAAGATGGTGATGTAATCTATGTCCCTTATATGAAAAAATACGCCACATTTTATCGTGGAGAAGATTACGGACAAGCATATTATATTGATTTAACTAATCCAATGAGCTTTTCAGATTTCATAAGGAATTACTCTCATCTTTTCCCACCGAATTTAGACCCAAAAAGATGCTATTTATTTAGAGATAACGAGCAAATTACAATTGACTTGGAGAAATATCTCTCCGGTAAAATTACTGAGGATACGGATACTTTATATTTGAGCCATAATGATAAGATTCTTGCACTAATTGAAGAACAGAGATTCATAATAAATGGAGCAGTAAAAAATCCACAGGAGTTCAAGACCACAAAAATATCAAGATTGTCTGATATTATTAGAGATGCAGGTGGTTTTCATAGATTCGCCGCACTTAGCTCTATAAAAATTACAAGAAATCATAATGAATTTATCTATAATTACATAAAATACTTAAAAGAAGGTGATGAAACTCAGAATCCCTTTCTGATGGATGGGGACTTTGTGTATGTGCCATTTATGGAAAAATTTGCTACTATCTATAAAATTGGAGATGAACGATCTTACTGGGCTTATGTGGACCTGGCTAATCCTTTGACATTTTCACAATTGCTGAGGGATTATCCATATCTTATTCCTTCTGGCATTGACCCAGATAAGTGTTATCTGAAAAGGAATGGAGAAACAAGATTAATAGATTTAAGAAGACATTTAGCAAATGAGATAACAGAAGCTGAGACAATTCATTTAGAAAATGGTGATGAAATTGGCTTTTATATTAAACCGACTTTTGTTTATGTTGCAGGAAGTGTTAATGAGCCAGGTCAATTCTACTTTATTCCGGGAGCAAAAGCACAAAAATATATTTCTATGGCTGGTGGTGTAACTTCTAGTGGTAGTAAGACCAAAATATACATTATCCATTCAGATGGAAAGCGGGAAAAATACATTATCGGCAAGACAACTATTAAAGCTGATGATATGATTTATATCCCAGAAAAAAACACAATCGTATTTAGGGACTTTTTAGTGCCAATATCATCAGCATTATCTATTCTATTTACTATTTACTATTTTGCTAACAAGTAGAGTCAAAATAAACAATTGATAAAATAATTAAGAAAGGAATATTATGAAAGTACCTCTTTTAGATTTAAATGCACAATATAAGGACATTCTTAATGACATTAAAAAAGCGATGGATAGAGTATTTACTACACATCATTATATCCTTGGAGAACAAGTAGCAGAATTAGAGAAGAAGATTGCTTATTATTGTCATTGTCAATATGCAGTAGGTTGTGCTTCTGGCAGTGATGCTTTAATGCTATCTCTAAAAGCACTTGATATTGGTATTGGAGATGAAGTGATTACCACGCCTTTTACATTCTTTGCCACAGCAGGAACTATACATCACATTGGAGCAAAACCTGTATTTGTTGATATTAAAGAAGATACTTTTAATATTGACACTGATAAGATACAAGAGAAGATAACAGAAAAGACCAAGGCAATTATGCCTGTTCATCTATTCGGACAGCCAGCAGAAATGGATAAAATTATGGAAATCGCAAATGAGTATAATCTGAAAGTTATTGAGGATAATGCTCAAGGTATTGGCACTAAATATAAAGATAAAACTGCTGGAACTATCGGAGATATTGGCACACTATCATTCTTTCCGAGTAAAAATCTTGGAGCAATGGGCGATGGCGGTATGTGTCTTACAAATAACAAAGAGTTAGCAGAAAAATTAAAGCGGCTCCGTGTTCACGGCTCAACTTCACAATATAAACATAAATGGGTCGGTTACAATAGCCGTTTAGATACTTTGCAAGCCGCAGTTTTATTAGTCAAACTACAATATCTGGATAATTGGTCTCAAGGCAGAAGAGATAATGCGGATTATTATAATGAACAATTAAAGAATGTCCCACAAGTAATTACTCCAAAAATTAGTGATAAATGCACATCTATTTATAATCAATATACATTACGAGTCCAAAATAGAGATGGATTATTAAAGCATTTACGAAATAATAATATTGGCTGTGCAATCTATTATCCATTGCCTTTACATCTGCAAGAGTGTTTTGCTTATTTAGGCGGAAAAGAAGGTGATTATCCTGTTGCAGAAAAGTCATCTAAAGAAGTAATCTCCATTCCTATCTATGCTGAACTGACAAAAGAACAGCAAGATTATATAATTGAGAAAATAAAAGGGTTTTATGTGTAGATTGCAAATACTTCTGTTTAAATAAAACTTATGTTCTTTGAATATAGAGGACTAATTGAATATAATTGCAATAATTCCAGCTCGTTACAAATCACACAGATTGCATGGGAAACTGTTAAAAAAATTGGGAACTCTAAATGATACTTCTAGTAAAACTGTTATTGAATATGTATATGATAATGTAAAAAATACCAACCTATTTAAGAAAGTGATTGTTGCTACTGATGATGAAAGGATTAGAGAGAAAATAAGAAAATCTGGAGGATATTCTGTAATGACTTCTTCTCATCATCAGTCAGGAACAGATAGGATAGCAGAAGTAGCCAGACAAATTGATTGTGAAATTATTGTAAATGTGCAGGGAGACGAGCCATTTATCAATAAGACAAGCCTGGAAAAACTAATTTCTGCTTTCACAGATAAAGATGTAGATATTGCTACTTTAGGTGCTTATTTCAATAATGATGAAGAAATAGAAAATCCAAACAGTGTCAAAATAGTGCTTGATAAAGACAATTACGCACTTTACTTTTCCAGAGCAAAGATTCCTTATGATAGAGAAAACAGCAATTTCAATAGCATCAAGTCCCAAGTATCAAACATATATATTAAGCATATTGGCGTTTATGGATTTCGCAGAGATATTCTATTAAAACTTGTGAAACTTCCTATGTCTCAACTGGAAAGAATTGAGAAACTTGAGCAATTAAGATGGCTTGAAAATGGGTATAAGATAAAAGTTGTAATTACTGAATATAATGGCATTAGCATTGATACAGAGCATGACTTAAAAAAAGCAAGAATGATTGTATAATAAAACTTCATTTTA